>JAEWFU010000282.1 GCA_023388675.1 Pseudomonadota bacterium
TGCTCCAGTTGCCTGAGCATGATGCGGATCTCTGTCGGTGAAAGCGCACGGTCTCTGGGCCGGAATGCAGCAATCGAAGCTGGGCCGACTTCATCGGCGGGATTGGGCACCTTCTCCCCGTGCAGAATCGCGAAACTGTAGATCTGCTTGAGGATATCGCGGACGTGGATGGCCGTTGCAGGCGCACCGCGATCGACGATCTTGGCGCAGAGAGCTCTCAGATCATCTGGGGTGATTTCGCTCAGCAGCCGGTTGCGCCAGACGGGCAGCAACTCGCGATCGAAGATCGAGCGCCGCATCGCTCTGGTACTGTCCGCCATCGGAGCCTTGTCCAGCCACTTCTCACCGAACTGACCGAAGCTCTTTGCCTCTTTCAGGCGGCGCTTCTCGCGCTGTTTTTCAATTGCGGGTGAGCGCCCCTCTCGGACCGCGCGCTTGGCGTCCAGGCAGAGTTCGCGAGCCCGTGCGAGCGAAATGCCGTCACGTCCGTACCTGCCGAGATAGACAGTCTCGCGGCGCCCATTCAGCCGGTAATCCAGGCTGAAGGAGATCAGACCCGTCGGCGTGACACGGACATACATACCGTCCCTGTCTGACACCTTGTAGACTTTGTCTTTTGGTTTCAGCGCCTTAAGCGCAGCGTCCGTCAACATGTTTGCGCAGCCTCCGAAAAGTACCGTCATGCGGTTTTGGGAGGTTCGTGACGACTAAATCACTTTATTATCAGTGCCTTACGTTGAAAAAAGTACCGTCACGATCCTCAACTCTTGTGACGGTACTTTCTGAAACGGCCGTGATCAATATGAGCGAGCACCGTCAATCGTGACGGTACTTGTGATTGCTACCCAACGATAGGTCTCGATAGGTAGCGGATCAAAAATTATTTTTAATCAGAGTGTTACGGGAAATTCTGGCGCATTGTCGGCGGCGTTTGGATGGACCTGAATCATTCCCACTCGATCGTGCCGGGGGGCTTTGACGTCACGTCGTAGACGACGCGGTTGATGCCACGGACTTCGTTGATGATGCGGGTGGCGGCGCGGCCGAGGAAGTCCATGTCGTAGTGGTAGAAGTCGGCGGTCATGCCATCGACGGACGTTACCGCACGAAGCGCGCAGACATATTCGTAGGTGCGGCCGTCGCCCATCACGCCCACCGTCTGCACCGGAAGAAGCACCGCGAAAGCCTGCCATATCGCGTTGTAGAGGCCGGCCTTGCGTATCTCGTCGAGATAGATCGCATCCGTCTCGCGCAAGATGTCGAGCTTGTCGCGGGTGACCGCGCCGGGACAACGAATGGCCAGGCCCGGACCTGGGAAGGGATGGCGCTCGATGAAGTGGTCCGGCAGGCCGAGCTCACGCCCGAGAGCCCTCACCTCATCCTTGAAGAGCTCGCGCAGCGGCTCCACCAGCTTCATGTTCATGCGTTCGGGCAGACCACCGACATTGTGGTGCGACTTGATGGTCACCGAGGGTCCGCCGGTGAAGGAAACGCTCTCGATGACATCCGGATAGAGCGTGCCCTGCGCCAGGAATTCGGCCTGCTTGCCGTCGCGCTCCAGCTTCTTCGCCTCTTCCTCGAACACCTCGATGAAAAGGCGGCCGATGGTCTTGCGCTTCTTCTCCGGGTCGGCCTCGCCGTCGAGCGCGGCGAGGAAGCGGTCCTGCGCCTGCACGTGGACCAGGGGGATGTTGTAGTGCTCGCGATACATCGAGACGACCTGCTCGCCCTCGTCCTTCCGCATCAGGCCATGGTCGACGAAAATGCATGTCAGCCGCTCGCCGATCGCCTCGTGGATCAGAACCGCCGCGACGGACGAGTCGACGCCGCCCGAAAGCGCGCAGATCACCCGGCCATCGCCGACCTGCGCGCGGATCGCAGCAATGGCCTGATCGCGATAGGCGGCCATGGTCCAGTCACCCTTGAGGCCAGCGATGCGATGCACGAAGTTGGCAAGCAGCCGCGCGCCGTCGGGCGTATGCACAACCTCGGGATGGAACTGCACGGCGTAGAAACGGCGCTTCTCGTCGGCGATCGCCGCAAAGGGGGCACCGGTCGACGTACCGATGACGCGAAACCCTTCCGGAAGCGCGGTGACGCGGTCTCCGTGGCTCATCCAGACCTGATGGCGCGTGCCCTTGGCCCAGACGCCATCGAACAGGGCGCTTTCATCCTCGATCTCCAGGAAGGCGCGTCCGAATTCGCGATGATGGCCGCTTTCCACCTTGCCGCCGAGCTGCGCGCACATGGTCTGCTCGCCATAGCAGATGCCAAGGACAGGAATGTCGGCCTCGAAGATCGCCTGCGGGGCACGCGGACTGCCGATGTCGACGGTGGAAGCCGGGCTGCCGGAGAGGATCACCGCCTTCGGGGCAAGGCGGCTGAAAGCCTCCTCGGCCGACTGGAACGGAACGATCTCGGAATAGACGCCGGCCTCGCGCACGCGACGCGCTATGAGCTGCGTCACCTGGCTGCCGAAGTCGATGATAAGGACGGTGTCGGGATGAGCTGTCTCGGTCATGGTGAGCCTTTAGTGAAAGAAGCGAGTCGGCGCAATGGGTGCCAGGCAGCGCTTCCCTCTCCACCGTCATCCCGGCCGACCGAGATTGCGAGGGAGAGCCGGAATGACGGTGGAGATACGTCACCCTCCGGTCTCTTCGCGGCCACCCTCCCCCAACAGGGAGAGGCAATGCCACCGGTCGGAAACGCCGCCATCCACGTCAGCTCGGCCGAGACATCTCCCGGAAGGACTCGACGAGGGAATCGAAGACGGCCCGGACGCGCGGGACACGTGCGAGGTTTTCGTGGGTAACGATCCAGGTTTCCAGCACCAGAACATCGAGATCGGGCAGGATCCGTACGAGGTTCGGATCGCGCTCGCCGACGGGCACCTGCGCCACTGCTATGCCGATGCCGGCGCGTGCTGCCGCCACATGCGCGGGGTGGCTGTCGGTGCGCAACACGAAACGATCGCGCGACAGACCACCCAGCCTGTCGACCATTGCAAGGTCGCTGCGGTTGCGGTCCGGGCCGATCACGTCGTGCTCGGCCAGTTCCGCGAGGCTGGCCGGACGCCCGCGACGCTCGACGTAGCCATGTGAAGCGAAGAAACCGAGCGGTATCGCCGCAACCTTGCGCGCCACAAGCGCGTCCTGCTTCGGGGCCACGGTTCTGACCGCCAGGTCGACTTCCTGTGCGAGCAGATCGGCCGGCAGGTTGCTCAGCGACAACTCGATGCGGATGGCCGGATGCGTTTCCCGCAAGCGTGCGAGCATGGCGGGAATCACCTCGACGCCCATGAAATCCGGCACGCTGATGCGAACGGTTCCCCCAGCCTCGCCTCCCGAGGTGGACGCCTGCCTGACGAAGAACTCCGAGGCCATGGCCATGGCGCGCGCCGGTTCGCGCAGCGCTTCGGCTGCCGCGGTCGGCGTCAGGCCGTTGACGGATCTGGTGAAGAGGACCGTGCCGAGTTGCCGTTCCAGCGTCTCGATGCGGCTGCGCACGGTTGGATGCGACAGGCCGAGCCGGCGCGCCGCAGCCGAAAGGCTGCCCTCCTCAAGGACCGCCAGAAAGACGCGCTGATCGTCCCAGCTAATCATATCGCTCATAAAGATATTACAAGCCACTGTTGGAATGTTTGCAATTACTTTTCATACACGCATATCCCATTTTCGTTCCATCGCAATGGCTGGACATCAGGAGCAAGATCGATGGAAACGACGAAAACAGCACTCGTGCTTGGCGCGACCGGTGGCGTCGGCGGCAGCGTCGCCGCCGCGCTCCTGCGCCATGGCTGGCATGTACGCGGCATGGCCCGCGACGTGGCGGGCATCCGCAACCAGCGACAGATCGAATGGGTCCAGGGCGATGCCATGCAGCGCGCCGATGTGATGCGCGCGGCTGAAGGTGCCACGGTGATCGTCCACGCAGTCAACCCGCCGAATTACATGAACTGGGACAAGCTCGTACTGCCGATGATCGACAACACGATCGCCGCCGCGAAAGCTGTCGGCGCGCGCGTGGTGCTGCCCGGCACCGTCTACAATTACGACCCGGAGAAGACGCCCATAGTCGACGCCGACACCCCGCAGAACCCAAAGAGCGGCAAGGGTGCGATCCGCGCCGCTCTGGAACGGCGGCTGGAACAGGCCGCGCCCGAGGTGCCGTCGCTGATCCTGCGAGCCGGTGATTACTTCGGCCCCGGCGCCCGTTCGAGCTGGTTCGCGCAGGCGATGGTCGCGCAAGGAAAGCCCGTTCGCCGCATCGTCAATCCGGCGCGCGGCGGCGGCCATAGCTGGGCTTACCTGCCCGACCTGGCCGAGACCTTCGCGCGCCTGCTCGACAGGCCGGAGCGCCTGCGTCCCTTCGAGCGGGTTCAGTTCGAGGGCGTCTACGACGACACCGGCATGCGGATGGTGGACGCAATCCGCAAGGCTTGCGGACGCAAGGTTCCCGTCTACGGCTTTCCATGGTGGGCGATGCGGCTTCTGGCACCGTTCGGCGGTTTCCCGCGCGAGGCGGCGGAGATCGCGCCGGTCTGGCGGCACCCGATGCGCTTCGACAATACCCGTCTGGTCGAACTGATCGGCCCCGAGCCGCACACGCCGCTGGACGATGCCATGCGGGCGACGCTGATCGAGATGGGCTGCCTCGACGAGGTTGCCCTCCCGACGCTGCGCCAAGCGTCGGCCTGAGATCGCGAAACAGGGGAGGATACGGTCATGGAAAAGATCCACGGCACCTTCGCGGACCTGCATCTTGGAACGCCCGGCTGGTTCACAATCCTCGCACGGCTGCTGCCCCTCGGCCTGTTTGCCCAGTTCGCGAGTGCCGGCCTCGGGCTGTTCCTCAACCCGGACCTGGTCGGGCTCCATGCTTCGATGGGTTTCATGCTGTCGCTGCCAGCGACGGGCTTGCTGGCAGGCGCGCTTTTTGTGAGACGCCTGCGCGGCTTCGGCTGGTGGGCCGGTCTCGTCTTCGCACTTTACGTCGCGCAGGTGTCGCTGGCAGCCACCGGCGCGCCGTTGCCGCTTTCGCTGCATCCGGCCAACGCGGCGCTGCT
>JAEWFU010000310.1 GCA_023388675.1 Pseudomonadota bacterium
AGCAGTACAATGACGGCCTGATCACTCAGGGCGAGAAGTACAACAAGGTGGTCGACGCCTGGGCCAAGTGCTCGGAGAAGGTCGCCGACGAGATGATGGGCCGCATCAAGGCGGTCGAGTTCAACGATGACGGCCGTCAGAAGCCGATGAACTCGATCTACATGATGTCGCATTCCGGTGCGCGTGGTTCGCCCACCCAGATGCGCCAGCTTGCCGGCATGCGCGGCCTGATGGCCAAGCCTTCGGGCGAGATCATCGAGACCCCGATCATCTCCAACTTCAAGGAAGGCCTGACCGTTCTCGAGTACTTCAACTCGACCCACGGCGCACGTAAGGGCCTCGCCGACACGGCGCTCAAGACGGCGAACTCCGGTTATCTGACCCGCCGTCTCGTCGACGTGGCGCAGGACTGCATCGTCAACGCGACCGACTGCGGCACCGACAAGGGCCTCACCATGCAGCCGATCGTCGATGCCGGTCAGGTCGTGGCTTCGCTCGGCTCGCGCGTCCTTGGTCGTACGGCGCTCGACGACGTGCTTCATCCGGTGTCCGGCGACCTGATCGTCAAGGCGGGCACGCTCATCGACGAGCGTGACGTCGACGCGATCGAGAAGGCGGGCATCCAGACGCTGCGCATCCGTTCGGCGCTGACCTGCGAGGTCCGCACCGGCGTCTGCGCGGTCTGCTACGGACGCGATCTGGCCCGCGGCACGCCCGTCAACCAGGGCGAAGCCGTCGGCGTCATCGCCGCGCAGTCGATCGGTGAGCCGGGCACCCAGCTCACGATGCGTACCTTCCACATGGGCGGCACGGCGCAGGTCGTCGACTCCTCGTTCCTCGAGGCGTCCTATGAAGGCACCGTTGCGATCCGCAACCGCAACGTCGTGCGCAATTCCGACGGTCACCTCGTGGTGATGGGCCGCAACATGGCGGTTCTGATCCTTGACGAGGCCGGCAAGGAGCGCGCGGTGCACCGCGTCACCTACGGTTCGCGCATCTTCGTGGACGATGGCGACAAGGTAAAGCGCGGCCAGCGTATCGCCGAGTGGGACCCCTATACCCGTCCGATCCTTACCGAGGTCGGCGGCAAGGTGGCCTTCGAGGATCTGGTCGACGGCATTTCCGTGCAGGAAACGGCCGACGAGTCGACCGGCATCACCAAGCGCGAGGTCATCGACTGGCGCTCGACGCCGCGTGGTTCGGATCTCAAGCCGGCGATCACCGTGCTCGACGACAAGGGCAAGGTGCTGAAGCTGTCCAAGGGCGGTGATGCGCGCTTCATGCTCTCGGTCGAGGCGGTGCTCTCGGTCGAGCCGGATGCCACCGTGCAGCCGGGCGACGTGATCGCGCGTATTCCGATGGAGAGCGCCAAGACGAAGGACATCACGGGCGGTCTGCCGCGCGTGGCGGAGCTCTTCGAGGCGCGTCGTCCGAAGGATCACGCCATCATCGCCGAGATCGACGGTACGGTCCGGTTCGGTCGCGACTACAAGAACAAGCGTCGCATCGTGATCGAGCCGCATGACGAGCAGGTCGAGCCGGTCGAATACCTGATCCCGAAGGGCAAGCCGTTCCATCTCCAGGAAGGCGACACCATCGAGAAGGGCGACTACATCCTCGACGGCAACCCGGCGCCGCACGACATCCTGGCGATCAAGGGCGTGGAGGCTCTGGCGAGCTACCTCGTCAACGAGATCCAGGAGGTCTACCGGTTGCAGGGCGTGATGATCAACGACAAGCACATCGAGGTGATCGTTCGCCAGATGCTGCAGAAGGTGGAGATCACCGTACAGGGGGATTCGACCTATATCCCTGGCGACCATGTCGACGTGATCGAACTCGAGGAGATCAACGACCGCCTGATCGAGGAGGGCAAGAAGCCCGCCGAGGGTCAGCCGGTTCTGCTCGGCATCACCAAGGCATCGCTGCAGACGCCGTCCTTCATCTCCGCCGCCTCCTTCCAGGAGACGACGCGCGTGCTGACCGAAGCAGCGGTTGCCGGCAAGACCGACACGCTGCAGGGTCTGAAGGAGAACGTGATCGTCGGCCGTCTCATCCCGGCGGGCACTGGCGGTCAGATGAGCCAGATCCGGCGCATCGCGACCTCGCGCGACGAGCTTATCCTCGACGAGCGTCGCAAGAACTCGGGCGTCGAGATGGCCGAGCCCATGCTGGCCGACATGACCGGAGATGCGGCCGAGTAGGCCGCCGGCAGCAACGCCAACATAATGAAAAGCCGCCGGCACGCGCCGGCGGCTTTTTCTTATCCGAAGTACCCGCCGCCTTTTTCGAAGTCGCGCGCGGGACCAGCGAAAACTGTGCCATTGAGCGACGTTCCAAGCAGAGTGGTGTAGGCGGCTACCTCTTTGGGGGTAAGGTATCCATCGACAGAAGTAGGATGACTGCAATTATTCCAACAAGACCGCCGATTTATTCAAGCGCAGGTAGCGGCGGTCTGTTCGGGCTGCTAGTGTTTGCTGGGGCTTGTGGGAGAAACGTGTCATTCGTGATGACGACTTTGTAAACCGCGCAGTTGCGGACCTGTCCGACCGTCTGCGCGATGCTGCATGGGGACGGACCGGCTGGGCGGAAGTTTGTCGGCGTCTGGAGGAATTGCTTCCCGGTTCGGCCCCGGCCATTACGAACTACGATCTGCCGCGCGGACTTATCAATGCCGCCTTTGTGGAGGGTATCGAGGAAGAGTATCTCGAAACCTATCGTACACATTATGCGGCGCTGAATCCGTGGCTTGACTACTGGGCCGCCGCTCCGTCGGGAGAAGTCCGGATTTCGGAGCGGGACAGTCCGTCTTCTACGTTCTGCAAAAGCGAATTCTATAACGATTGGCTTGCCCCTCAGGGAAACATGACCGCTGCGGTCGGCCTGCGGCTGGACGTTGACGACCACAATCTTATCCATGTGGCCTGGCACTACAGTGTCGCAGACGCCGCGGAATATGATGAGCCGGCTGCGGCGATCCTCGAAAAAGTGAAAGGCACCTTTGCGGATGCCGTGCGGGCTGCCGCGCTGCTGCGTGACGGTGTCGAGCATCGCTTGCGCTTCGGCGCGCTGATCGAGCGGATCGATGGCGCGGCGTTGCTCGTCGAACGCGACAGGCGGATCCGCGAGGCAAACGCGGAAGCAGTAGCGGCGTTTCAGGCCGGTGATGTGTTGAGCGGGGCAGGGGGGATGCTTACCCTTCGGGACGCCGGGGCGCAGCGCTGGCTCGAGGAGAGCGTGTCGCGTCTCGTCAGAGGCCTGCCGGTGGCTGCGGCCAGCACCGTCATCCGCAATGAAGATCGAATTGTGCGCGTCAGCCTGACGGCAGCACCCGATCATGTCGAGCAGGGGTTCCAGTCTCTGGTGCGCCCGAGGCCGGTGGTGCTGGTTGTTGTCAGGCTCCTTGCAGGCGGCGAATCCCGCATCGACGAGGCCAGCCTGCGCTTTGCCTTCGGCCTGTCGACGGCCGAGGTGCGCCTGTGCGAGGTGCTTGCCAACGGCCATTCCCTCGCCGAGGCCGCCGAGATGCTGGGCATCTCGGAAGGGACGGTACGGCAGCGCGTGAAAGTCGTCTTCCAGAAGACCGGAACCCATCGTCAGGGCGAGTTGATCGCCATGCTTGGCCGATTTCGCCTTTCAGACTAGGTGCCTGCCGCTGGACCAGATGGCTGTCACCCCCAAATGGGAGTAGGTGAAGGCTGCCAAATCAGGTTAACTAAACCGGCCGCTGCGTAATCCGAAAAATTCGGACGTCGGACCGGCACGACGGTTGTGGTTCAATTTCGGGATCGCATACCATTGACCGCCTGGTCGGAGGCCCCTGGCCAGGCGGTCTTTTTCCCGCAGCCGAGGCGTGGTCAGAATATCTCGTCGAACGTGACGATGGACACTTCGCCTTCGAGCGCGCCCTGATAGGCCGACATATGCGGCTCGTCGTCGGGCGCGCCTTCCATATCTCCGATCTGGTCCAGTTCCGCTTCCGCGTAGCCTTCCCGCGCGAGGGCTTCGAGCGCCATCCGCACCGCCGAATCGTCGTCCGGGGCGACCAGCATCACATGCACGCCTTCCGACTCGCCGCCCTTCTTGCGCCAGACTCGGCCGACGATGATCGTCACCGGCTTCTGCTCGTTGTCATTCATGACGTGATTCCCTGTCTTTCGCGACGAGACGGACGGCGAGCGCCTCTTTCGCATATTTCGCCCCGCTGAAACAGGCCGGGCCGGCTTACGAAATGCTGGAGTGCCGCGCTATCGCGTAATTTTCTTGCTTGCGGCGCGCCTTGAAGTCCGTAAGCGCCGAAACGGCGCAATTTGCGGGGGTGCGGGGTTGACGATCCTTAGTGTTGGGAGTAGAAGCCGCCTCGTCTGAGCCGATGTGAGGCTTTCTTTTTCGGGACGTCGCGTCCTGGAGCAGGTCTCAAACAGGGTTCGTTTTACGAGCGACTTGACATTTCCGGCTTGCATGAAGCGGCTTCCGCTTCCTCTGCGTTTGTTCGGGCAAGACCGCCCTAAGCGGTTGTTGCCCGAATTGCTGTATGGAAACGGCGCTCCAGACGGCCCTGCAAGGGGCTTGAGACACCGGTTTTGAGATAGAAGGAAGGTTTGATGCCTACCGTCAACCAGCTGATCCGCAAGCCGCGCATAGCGCCGGTGAAGCGCAACAAGGTTCCGGCCATGCAGGCCAACCCGCAAAAGCGGGGCGTATGCACGCGCGTCTACACCACGACGCCGAAGAAGCCGAATTCGGCGCTGCGCAAGGTCGCGAAGATCCGTCTCGTCAATGGATTCGAGGTGATCGGCTACATTCCTGGCGAGGGTCACAACCTCCAGGAGCACTCCGTGGTCATGATCCGCGGCGGCCGCGTGAAAGACCTTCCGGGCGTGCGCTACCACATCATTCGTGGCGTGCTCGACACCCAGGGTGTGAAGAACCGCAAGCAGCGCCGCTCCAAGTACGGCGCAAAGCGTCCGAAGTAAGGGTTTCCCCGGCTTCGGCGCTTTTGTTTTAAGCCCCTGGCCGACGATCGTGAGAGACGAAGAATATGTCCCGACGCCACAGTGCAGAAAAGCGCGAGATCAACCCGGATCCGAAGTTCGGCGATCTTGTCGTTACCAAGTTCATGAATGCCGTGATGCTTCACGGCAAGAAGTCTGTCGCCGAGACGATCGTCTACGGTGCGCTTGACCAGGTTCAGGCCAAGACGAAGCAGGAGCCGGTCACGGTCTTCCATCAGGCGCTCGACAATGTCGCGCCGCACGTCGAGGTCCGTTCGCGTCGCGTCGGTGGTGCGACCTACCAGGTCCCGGTCGATGTTCGTCCGGAGCGCCGCCAGGCTCTCGCGATCCGCTGGCTGATCACGGCCGCGCGCAAGCGTAACGAGACGACCATGGTCGATCGCCTGTCCGGCGAACTCATGGACGCGGCCAACAACCGTGGCACCGCCGTCAAGAAGCGCGAAGACACGCACAAGATGGCCGAAGCCAACCGCGCCTTCGCGCACTACCGCTGGTAATCCGGCGAGCAGGGATACGAGAGGCACCACCATGGCCCGCGACTATAAAATCGAAGACTACCGCAATTTCGGCATCATGGCGCATATCGACGCCGGCAAGACGACGACGACCGAGCGCATCCTTTATTACACCGGCAAGTCGCACAAGATCGGCGAAGTCCACGACGGCGCGGCCACGATGGACTGGATGGAGCAGGAGCAGGAGCGCGGCATCACCATCACGTCGGCCGCGACCACGACCTTCTGGGAAGGCCGTGACGGCAAGAAGCGCCGCTTCAACATCATCGACACGCCCGGACACGTCGACTTCACGATTGAGGTCGAGCGCTCGCTGCGCGTGCTCGACGGCGCGATCGCGCTGCTCGACTCCAATGCCGGCGTTGAGCCGCAGACGGAGACCGTGTGGCGCCAGGCCGAGAAGTACCATGTCCCGCGCATGATCTTCTGCAACAAGATGGACAAGACCGGTGCCGATTTCTATCGCTGCCTGGAGATGATCGAGTCGCGCCTCGGTGCGGTCGGCGTCGCCATCCAGCTTCCGATCGGCGCTGAGAGCGACTTCAAGGGCGTCGTCGATCTTATCGAAATGAATGCCCTCATCTGGCGCGACGAGACCCTCGGCGCGCAGTGGGATGTCGTGGAGATCCCGGCCGACCTCAAGGAGAAGGCCGAGCAGTACCGCGAGAAGATGATCGAGGCTGCCGTCGAAATGGACGAGGCTGCGCTTGAGGCTTATCTCGAAGGCAATCTGCCTTCGAACGATGAGCTGCGCGCGCTGATCCGCAAGGGCACCATCGACGTCAAGTTCCACCCGGTGCTCTGCGGTACCGCTTTCAAGAACAAGGGTGTCCAGCCGCTCCTCAATGCGGTCATCGATTTCCTGCCGTCGCCGGTCGACGTGCCTTCGATCAAGGGCATCGACCCGAAGACCGAGGCCGAGATCAGCCGCAAGTCGTCGGACGAAGAGCCGCTGTCGATGCTGGCGTTCAAGATCATGAACGACCCGTTCGTCGGTTCGCTGACCTTCGCGCGCATCTACTCTGGCGTGCTGAAGAAGGGCGTCTCGCTCGAGAACACGGTGAAGAACAAGCGCGAGCGCATCGGCCGCATGCTGCAGATGCACTCCAACTCGCGTGAAGACATCGAGGAAGCCTATGCGGGCGACATCGTCGCTCTCGCCGGCCTCAAGGACACCACCACGGGTGACACGCTCTGCGACCCGCTGAAGCCGGTGATCCTGGAGCGTATGGAGTTCCCCGATCCGGTGATCCAGATCGCGATCGAGCCCAAGACCAAGAACGACCAGGAGAAGATGGGTCTGGCCCTCAACCGTCTCGCCGCCGAGGATCCGTCCTTCCGCGTCAAGACCGACGAGGAAAGCGGCCAGACGATCATCGCCGGCATGGGCGAGCTTCACCTCGACATCCTCGTTGACCGCATGCGTCGCGAGTTCAAGGTCGAGGCGAATGTCGGTGCTCCCCAGGTTGCCTATCGCGAGACGATCACGCGTCAGGCCGAGATCGACTACACCCACAAGAAGCAGTCGGGTGGTTCGGGTCAGTTCGCCCGCGTCAAGATCGTGTTCGAGCCGAATCCGGAAAGCGAAGACTTCCTGTTCGAGTCGAAGATCGTCGGCGGTTCGGTGCCGAAGGAATACATCCCCGGCGTCGAGAAGGGCATCCAGAGCGTGCTGTCTTCCGGTCCGCTGGCGGGCTTCCCGATGCTCGGCGTCAAGGCGACGCTGATCGACGGTGCCTATCACGACGTCGACTCCTCGGTGCTCGCCTTCGAGATCGCGGCCCGCGCCGCATTCCGCGAGGGTGCGCAGAAGGCCGGCGCGCAGTTGCTCGAGCCGATCATGAAGGTCGAGGTGGTGACGCCGGAAGACTATGTCGGTTCCGTCATCGGCGACATCAACGGCCGTCGCGGCCAGATACAGGGGCAGGAGACGCGCGGTATCGCTGTCGTCGTGAACGCCATGGTTCCGCTCGCGAACATGTTCAAGTACGTCGACACGCTGCGCTCGATGTCGCAGGGCCGCGCCCAGTACACGATGCAGTTCGACCACTACGAGCCGGTGCCGACCGCGGTCGCCCAGGAAATCCAGAAGAAGTACGCGTAACCGTAAGCCGGACGCGAGAAGCAGAACTAGCAGCCCGAACGGGCGCACAGGAAATGGAGAAGTCACATGGCCAAAGGTAAATTTGAGCGTACGAAGCCGCATGTGAACATTGGCACGATTGGTCACGTTGACCATGGCAAGACGTCCCTGACGGCGGCGATCACGAAGTTTTTCGGCGAGTTCAAGGCGTATG
>JAEWFU010000359.1 GCA_023388675.1 Pseudomonadota bacterium
TCTTTGGTGCAAATTTGGGCTTGTCAAAGGTCAAACCGCTGACAAGATAGCGCACCTTGCCGTCTGGCTCCGCGCGCCGCGTTTTCCGGAAGCAGGGGTTTGGGGCAAAGTCGGATTGCGCGGGTCACGAATGGCAGCGCTAGCGCGTGTGACGGGAGTGGTTGTTGATCAATTCTGACGATGCCGGGAGCTATTGCAGGCTCGGCGAGGACTCCTCGAAACGATCGCCCGTCCAACATTCCCGCGGCTGCCGGGGCTGGTTGCCGTTATGATCGGTCTCGTACTTGTCACGCATGGCCGTCTGGCCGAGGAATTTCGCCACGCTGTCGAACACGTGGTCGGCCCCCAGAAGAACTTCGAGACGGTTTCAATCGGTGCTGACGACGATATGGAGCAGCGCCGCACCGATATCGTCGATGCCGTAGCGCGGGCGGATACAGGAACCGGCGTTATCATATTGACCGATATGTTCGGCGGCACGCCTTCGAATCTGGCCATATCCGTGATGAGCTCCGGCAAGGTCGAGGTAATCGCCGGCGTAAACCTGCCGATGCTGATCAAGCTCACCAGCGTGCGGGCCGGTGACGACATGGCGGCCGCCCTCCAGGAAGGCCAGATGGCGGGCCGTAAGTACATCAATGTCGCCAGCCAGCTTCTGAGCGGTAAATGACCGGCGAAATCAGCAGGGACCTCACGATCGTCAACAAACGCGGGCTGCATGCGCGTGCCTCGGCCCGTTTCGTCCAACTGGTCAGCGGTTACGATGCGGTCGTCGAAGTCGAGAAGGATGGCGTCAAGGTCGGCGGCACCTCCATCATGGGTTTGATGATGCTGGCGGCCAGCCCGGGCTGTGCCATCAGCGTCAGTGCAAGGGGTCCTCAGGCGGCAGAACTGATGGACGCCCTCGCCGATCTGGTCGCGTCCCGTTTCGGCGAAGAATGCTGACGCCCGTGCTTCACATGCACGGATAAAGATTTCTTTATGTCCTATTGCCGCAAATGCGGTTTTCTGCTACTCGGCGGGCCAGACTTGCGCGCTGTGTATACACCTCCGAGCGCGCTGATTTCACCGGATTTGGAGTGAACGCCATGAGCGCGCAGGATTATATCGTCGCCGACATTTCGCTTGCGGACTGGGGCCGCAAGGAGATCGAGATCGCTGAAACCGAAATGCCGGGCCTGATGGCCAGCCGCGAGGAATTCGGTCAAAGCCAGCCGCTCAAGGGCGCGCGCATCACCGGCTCCCTCCACATGACCATCCAGACCGCCGTGCTGATCGAGACGCTGCAGGCGCTCGGCGCCGAAGTGCGTTGGGCCTCGTGCAACATCTTCTCGACGCAGGACCATGCTGCAGCGGCCATCGCCGCCGCCGGCACACCGGTCTTCGCGATCAAGGGCGAGACGCTGACCCAGTACTGGGAATATACCGACCGCATCTTCCAGTGGGCCGATGGCGGCCTCTCCAACATGATCCTCGACGATGGCGGCGATGCCACCATGTACATCCTGATCGGTGCGCGCGCCGAAGCCGGCGAGGATGTGCTGTCCAAGCCGGGCAATGAGGAAGAGGAAATCCTTTTCGCGCAGATCAAAAAGCGCATGGAGGCGACGCCCGGCTTTTTCACCAGGCAGCGCGAGGCGATCAAGGGCGTCACCGAAGAGACGACCACCGGCGTGAACCGCCTCTATCAGCTCCAGAAGAAGGGGCTGCTTCCCTTCCCGGCCATCAATGTCAACGACTCGGTGACAAAGTCGAAGTTCGACAACAAGTATGGCTGCAAGGAATCGCTGGTCGACGGCATCCGCCGCGCTACCGACACCATGATGGCCGGCAAGGTTGCAGTGGTCTGTGGCTATGGTGACGTCGGCAAGGGCTCATCCGCTTCGCTGCGTGGCGCAGGAGCCCGCGTGAAGGTCACCGAAGTCGATCCGATCTGCGCGCTGCAGGCCGCGATGGACGGCTACGAGGTCGTCACGCTCGACGAGGCCGCCTCGACCGCCGACATCGTCATCACGACGACCGGCAACAAGGACGTCATCACGCTCGACCATATGCGCAAGATGAAGGACATGGCGATCGTCGGCAACATCGGCCACTTCGACAACGAGATCCAGGTCGAGGCGCTGCGCAATCTGAAGTGGACCAACGTCAAGCCGCAGGTCGACCTGATCGAGTTTCCGGGTGGCAACCGCATCATCCTGCTTTCGGAAGGCCGCCTGCTCAATCTCGGCAACGCCACCGGGCACCCGAGCTTCGTGATGTCCGCGTCGTTCACCAATCAGGTGCTGGCGCAGATCGAGCTTTGGACCAAGGGCGAGCGGTACAAGAACGAGGTCTATGTGCTGCCCAAGCACCTCGATGAGAAGGTCGCCCGCCTGCACCTCGACAAGGTCGGCGCGAAGCTCACCGAGCTTTCCAGCGAACAGGCTGCCTATATCGGCGTGACGCAGCAAGGCCCGTACAAGCCCGAACACTACCGCTACTGATTTATTAACCATTCACCACAATATATTGGGGCCGGGCGATTGACTTTATCGCCCGGCCTTTTTTTGCGCGCCGATCGCCTTCACGGCGATTCGGTCACACGGTACAGTGATGTGATTCGTGGCGCTTCCGTTTCCGGTGAGGGGAAACCGAAAGGGTGCGTCCATTCTTGGCGAATCTGGCGCTCGTGCGGCGGAGAGGACATTTGAAGATGCCAGGCGGGCAGCGACTGGATGCGGAGAAATCCGGCACCGGCGACCGGAGCGATTCCAGCGTCGGCGCAGCGGGTTTGCGTGGGCTGCGACGGAAGTTTGTTGCCGGTCACCTGGCGGCGCTTCTAGGCTCCGTGTGGTCATCCTCGGCGCACGCGCAGGAAAATGCGATCCAGATCGCGACCAAGATTCCCGTCAGCACCATGGACGTTATCCAGCTCGCCCTGTTCGCGGGCATTACTGGTGGAGCGATCCTGTCCGCGATCCTGCTGATACGCGAACGTGCCCGCACCGCTGCCGAAAACGTGCGGCTGCGCGAGCGGGTCGCCGAAGTCGGCAATGCGCTTCAACGTGCCGAGGCACTGCTGAACCTGAAGGATCAGCGTATCCTCGTCTGGTTCGGCGACGAACGGAAGCCGGAGCTGGTCGGCTCCCTCTCCCGCGCGGATGCGCCCGAGGACCGCGCTACGTTTCTGGCTTTCGGCAAATGGCTCGCACCGCGCAGTGCCGCCCGGCTCGAGCGCGCGATCTCCTCCTTGCGGGAGGAAAAACAGACCTTCGATCTCGTCGTCGAGACCAACAAGAGAGCGTTCCTGGAGATACAGGGACGCATCGCCGCCAGCCATGTCGCAGTACGTTTCCTTACGCTTTCCGATGCGCGGCGCGAACATGCGGAATTGCGCATCGAACATCAGCAACTGCGCAGCGAGCACGGAACGGTCCTGAAGCTTCTGGATGCGCTCGCGATGCCGGCCTGGCTGCGCGGGGGCGACGGCAGGCTGCAATGGGTGAATGCCGCCTATGCGCGGGCGGTGGAGGCTGCAAACGCCGCGGCGGCCATCAACGAGAGCCGCGAATTCCTCGGAACCGGCGCGCGTGAGCAGATCGCACGTGATCACCTTTCGTCTCCCGTCTTCGCGCAACGCCTGTCGACCGTGATCGGCGGCGACCGGCGCATCTTCGCGGTCACGGATGCGGCCGACGGCGAAGGATCCGCCGGGCTGGCATGCGACGTCAGCGAGGTCGAAACGATCCGCGAGGAGCATGAGCGGACGGTTCGCAGCCATGCAGATACACTCGACCAGCTCAACACTGCGGTCGCGATCTTCGATACGGACCAGAAGCTGCGCTTCTTCAACCAGGCCTTCCAGAAGCTCTGGGAGCTCGATCTGTCCTTCCTCGAAAGCCAGCCTGACAACACGCTTCTGCTCGACAGGCTGCGCAGCGACGGCAAGCTTGCCGAGCAGCCCGAATGGCGCCGCTGGAAGGAGAACCTGCTCGGCGCCTATCGCGCGGTCGAGCCGCAGGAGCATCTGTGGCACCTTCCCGACGGCCGGACGCTGCGTGTCGTCGCCAATCCGCAGCCTAACGGCGGCGTTACCTGGGTGTTCGAGAACCTCACCGAGAAGATCAATCTTGAAAGCCGCTACAACACGATCGTACGTGTTCAGGGTGTCACGCTCGACAATCTCGCCGAAGGTGTCGCGGTGTTTGGCCCGGATGGGCGCGTTCGGCTGTCCAACCCCGCTTTCGCCAACCTGTGGGGTGTGCCCGAGGGGTTGGTGAAGGCTGGAACGCATATCTCGGTGATCCGCGCTGCTTGCCAGACGCTTGCCAAGGCGAGCCCCTGGAGCGAGCTTGCCGCCACGGTGACCGGCTTCGACGAGGACCGCCAGGACCGCCACGGCCAGGTCGAGCTCAATGACGGCAATGTGCTGCGCTTCGCGGTCATCCACCTGCCGAACGGACAGGTGATGACGACCTTCATAGATGTGACGGACAGCGTGAATGTCGAGCGCATGCTCAAGGACAAGAACGAGGCGCTCGAGCGTGCGGACCAGCTCAAGAACGACTTCGTCCGTCATGTCTCCTATGAACTGCGTTCGCCGCTGACGAGCATCAGCGGCTTCACCGAACTGCTGGCGCAGGAGACCGCCGGACCGCTCAATCCACGGCAGCGGGATTACGTCGACCACATCGCCTCTTCGTCCTTCGAGCTGGAGACGATCGTGGACGATATCCTCGACCTTGCCACCATCGATGCCGGGATCATGGAGCTGGAGATCAGCGAGGTCGTCATCGAGCGCACGGTGCGCTCTGCCGCCGACCTCGTCGCCGAGCGGCTGCGCGACCATTCGATCGCGCTCGACATCGTCTTGGAACAGGCCCCGGCTTCATTCCATGCGGACGAGAACCGCATCCGCCAGATACTGTTCAACCTGCTCAGCAACGCTGCCAACTACGCGCCGGAAGGATCGACGATCCGGCTGGCCTGCATGCGCGATCCGACGGGTATCGCCTTCAGGGTTCATGATGACGGACCCGGTATCCCGGCCGATGTGCTCGACGGAATCTTTCGTCGCTTCGAGCCGCATGCCAATGGCGGCCGCCAGCGCGGCGCCGGGCTTGGACTGTCGATCGTGAAGAGCTTTGTCGAGCTGCATGACGGTTCGATCGAGATCGATACCGGCGAGGGCCGCGGCACGACGGTCATCTGCCGCTTCCCCATGGCGCCGGAAGGATTCCGGGAGGCGGCGGAATAGCGTTCATGGTCGAGCGCTCGATCGAACTGGATCTGCCGGACGAGACAACCTCCTCCATCCTCGGCGAGGACCTGGCCGCTGTGCTGCGCCCCGGCGACGTGCTGGCGCTTCAGGGTGATCTCGGGATGG
Organism: Pseudomonadota bacterium; assembly: GCA_023388675.1. GTDB lineage: Bacteria > Pseudomonadota > Alphaproteobacteria > Rhizobiales > Rhizobiaceae > Aerobium. Next base: position 5,369 of record JAEWFU010000359.1, read on the forward strand.
GCAAGACGACGCTCGCGCGGGCCGTCATTCGCGCGTTGCATGGGGATTCCGATCTGGAGGTTCCGAGTCCGACCTTCACGCTGGTGCAGGCCTATCAGGCGCGTTTTCCGATCCAGCATTTCGATCTCTATCGCCTGGCCTCGCCTGACGAACTTGAGGAACTGGGCTTCGAGGAGGCGATGCACGATGGGGTCGTGTTGATCGAGTGGCCCGAACGCGCGGAAGACAGGTTGCCCGGCGATGCTGTCGCGGTGGTCCTTTCCGAATATGGATCCGGACGACGCGTGCACATAACGGGTCCGGCCGCTTTCATGGAGCGGCTCGACCGGTCGCTGGCCATCCGTGCATTCCTTGATCGATCCGGATATTCCGGCGCGACCCGCGCCTATCTGGTCGGAGATGCTTCCGCGCGCGCATACGAGACGATATCTCTCAAAGGACGCGCGCCGGTCATCCTGATGAATGCGCCTTCGCCGCCTTCGGGTCCACCCGTCCGCGATGGCAAACCCTACGCGCAGATCGCGCACATATCGGAATCGGTGGTCCCGTTCGTCGCCATCGCCACGGCGCTACGCGGCAAGGGGTTCTGCGCCCCGGAAATCTACGCATCGGATTTCGAGCGCGGGCTGCTGTTGATCGAGAACCTTGGCAGCGAAGGCATTCTCGATGGCGGCGGCGAGCCGATAGGCGAGCGCTATGTCGCTGCGGCTGAACTTCTGGCCGCAATACATCGCCACGAATGGACACCGCAAATCGACGTCGCCCCAGGTGTAGGGCACACGATCCCACCCTTCGACCGCGATGCGCTGTCGATCGAGAGCGAACTGCTTGTCGACTGGTATCTGCCCCATGTGGCCGGTCGCCCGGCGACGGACGCGGAACGCGCGGCCTTCTCGCAGGCGTGGGCTGTCGTATTCGACACGCTCGACCGCTGCGAGAGGAGCATCGTTCTCCGCGATGTCCACTCGCCCAACATCATCTGGCGGGAGGATCGTCCTGGATCCGATCGCATCGGGCTCATCGACTTCCAGGATGCCATGATCGGGCCATCCGCCTACGACGTCGCATCGCTGGCCATGGACGCTCGGGTCACGATTCCGTCTGAACTGGAACGCGCGATTGTCGAGGCATATGTTGCCGCGCGTCAGGCGCAGGGCGGCTTTGATCGGAAAGCTTTCGAAGCGGCCTATGCCATCACGGCCGCGCAGCGCAACACGAAGATACTGGGCATTTTCGTTCGTCTCGATGTTCGCGACGGCAAGCCCGGTTATCTGAAGCATTTGCCTCGTATCCGCTCTTATGTCGCGCGCGCTATCGAGCATCCCGTGCTGCGGCCTGTTCGCGACCTTTATGCGGAGTTGGGCATATTATGAAGACGGCGATGGTTCTGGCGGCTGGCCTCGGCAAGCGCATGCGACCGCTGACCGATACGATGCCGAAGCCGATGATAAGCATAGCCGGCAAGACCCTGCTCGACAGGGGGCTCGATGCCCTGGCCGCGGCGGGTACCGGGAAGGCGATCGTCAATGTCCACTACCTGCCGCAACAGATTATCGATCATATCGCCGGCCGCACAAGGCCGCGGATCGTGATCTCCGACGAAAGCCGTTTGCTGCTCGATTCCGCAGGCGGCATCGTCAAGGCATTGCCCGAACTGGGCGCCGACCCCTTCTTCATTCTCAACGCCGATACGTTCTGGATCGACAGCGGCGGTCGGGATCTCGATCGGCTGGCCCTTGCGTGGGACGGCGCACGCATGGATATTCTTCTCATGCTCGCGCGACCCGACAATGCCACCGGACATAGCGGCTCGACCGACTTTCTGCTCGACACGGACGGCCGGCTTGAGCGCGCCCGTGGTGTCCCGGAAGGACTGATCTATGCCGGGGCGGCAATCGTGCATCCCCGCATCTTCGAGGGGGCGGTCGCGGAGCCGCATTCGCTCAATGTCTATTTCGACCGCGCCATCGCGGCCGGGCGGTTGTTCGGGGTCTCCATGCGCGGCCACTGGATCACCGTCGGCACGCCGGATGCGGTCGCTGCTGCCGAAGCCGCGATAGCGCGCCATGGCGGGTCATGACCGGCCGCCCTGCGCCGCGCGTCTTCACCATTCCGCCCGGCCAGCCGTTTCTGCCGACGCTGGCTGATGCGCTCCTGTCCGGCCGCCTGGTGCCGGGCTTTGCCGCTGATGGCGATCCGCTCAAGCTGGCCTCGGCCACCATTTATTTGCCGACCCGGCGCGCGGTGCGCGCGCTTCGCAGCGCGTTCGTCGATCGGCTCGGCGGATCGTCGGCCATCCTGCCGACGATCCGGCCGCTGGGCGAGTTCGACGAGGACGCGGCGATATTCGAGGGGGGACAAGCCGACGAACTGACGCTGGCGCCGCCGATCGAACCGCTTGATCGCATCCTGCTGCTGAGCCCGCTGGTCCAGGCCTGGAAGCGCCGCCTGCCCGCTCATGTTGCGGCACTTTTCGACGAAGAGGTCGTGGTGCCGGCCTCGCTGGCCGATGCGATCTGGCTGGCGCGAGATCTTGCCGCGCTGATGGACGAGATCGAGACCGGCGACGCGGAATGGAATCGCCTCACGCAGCTCGTTCCGGAAGACCTCGCCAACTGGTGGCAGGTGACGCTCGAGTTCCTGCAGATCGTCACCAGCGCCTGGCCGGAGCTGCTGGTGGAGCGCGACCGCTCCAACCCGGCAGCGCACCGCAATGCGATGATCGTCGCCGAGGCGGAGCGTCTTGCCCGAAACCCGCCGTCTGGTCCCGTCATCGCGGCCGGCTCCACGGGCTCGATACCGGCGACCGCCCGGTTGCTGGCGGCGATCTCGCGGCTTCCCGAGGGCGCGGTCGTTCTGCCCGGATTGGACCTCGCGCTCGACGAGGAAAGCTGGCGCCAGATTGGCCGTGCCGACAGCCCACCCGCCAGCTTCGGTCATCCCCAGGCCGGTCTGAAGAAATTGCTGGGCGTGCTGGGTCTCGGCCGCGATCACGTCGTCGAGGTCGCTGCTGCGCAGCCGGCCGTTGCCGCTCGCATTGCGGCGGTCAACGAAGCGCTTCGTCCCGCCGAGACGACAGACGCCTGGATCCGCAATCGCGATGCAGCAAGGCCGGAAGCGTTCGAAGGCGTTAGCCTCGTCGAAGCCGCCAACGAACGCGAAGAGGCACTGGCGATAGCTGTGGCGTTGCGGCTGGCCATCGCCGATGGAACCAGATCGGCTGCGCTGGTAACCGGCGATCGCGAGCTGGCGCGGCGGGTCGCAGGCGAACTGCGCCGCTTCGGGATCGAAGCGGACGATTCCGGTGGCACTCCGCTGGTTTTGACGCCGCCTGCGTCCTTGTTCCGACTGATGCTTCAGACAGCTTTCGCGCCGGGCGATCCGGTGTCGATCATGGCGCTGCTCAAGCATCCGCTGCTTCAGGCGGGCCTGGGCCGCGAGCGCGTGCGGGACGGCTCCGAGACGATCGATCTCATCGCACTGCGCGGCGGAACCGGGCGGCCGGATGTTGCGAATCTGGGCGCGGATCTCGAACGCCGTCTGCAGGAGCGTCGCGCGAACCCGCGAAAGCCGCTGTGGTTGAGCCGTCTTCGGCCAGAGCAGATCGAGGCGGCTCAAGCCTTGCCGACCAAAATTGCGGAGGCGTTGGCGCACCTGACTGCCCTGCGCGGCAGCGACGTGCCGCTTGCGGTGTTGGTCCGGGCGTCGGTCGAATGTTTCGAGGCGCTTGGGCGCGATGCCGATGGATCGCTGACAGAACTTTATCGCGGCGATGCGGGCGAGGCCTTCGCTTCCTTCCTGCGCTCGCTGGCCGGCACCAGCGTCTCGCTCGATGTCGAGTCAGGGCAGTGGCCGGACGTATTCGAGGCTCTGATTGCCGGCGCCACGGTCAAGCCCTCGATCACCGGCGACAGCCGCGTTGCGATTTGGGGCGCTCTCGAAGCGCGGCTCCAGTCGGTCGACACGCTTGTGATCGGCGGCCTCAACGAAGGCTCCTGGCCGCGCAAGGCGGAGCCCGATCCCTTCATGTCACGGTTCATGAAGGCCGGCATGGAACTGGAGCCGCCGGAACGGCGCATCGGTCAGGCCGCGCACGATTTCGTCATGGCGATGGGCGCGCCGGAAGTGCTGTTGAGCCGTGCCGCCCGAGCCGGCGATGCGCCTGCGCTCGCGTCGCGCTGGCTGCAGAGACTGAAGACTTTTGCCGGCGAAGAAGCCGTCGAATCCATGGCTGCGCGCGGTCGCACCCTGCTCAACTGGGCGCGCGAGCTGGACAGAACCGAGCCCGTGCCCTTCGCGCCGAGACCAGCGCCAATGCCGCCGCTTGAGCTACGGCCGCAGCGTCTCTCCGTCACCGAGGTCGAGACCCTGCGCCGCGACGCCTATGCGGTCTATGCACGGCGCATCCTGAAGCTGGAGCCGCTGGAGCCACTGTTGCGCGACCCCGGCGCGGCGGAACGCGGCACGCTGTTCCACGACATCGTGCACGCATTCGCGATGTCAGGCACCGATCCCTTCGCGCCCGAGGCGGAAGCGCGTCTGATCGAAATCGGCCGCGAATTGTTCGATCGCGCAGCACTTCCAGCCGACATCGACGCAGTCTGGTGGCCGCGCTTCGTGCGCATGGCGAGCCACTTCATTGTGTGGGAACGGGGCCGTCCACCGGGCATAAAGGGCAGGCTTGCTGAGGCGCGGGCGGATGCCACGCCCGTCGGCGCGACTGGCGTCTCGCTTTACGGCCGTGCCGACCGTATCGA
>JAEWFU010000505.1 GCA_023388675.1 Pseudomonadota bacterium
GCTCGGCCTCGACGTCTCCCGGGTGCGCCTGCATCAGGGCGATACCGACCGGCTCGACAAGGGTGGCGGCACGGGCGGCTCACGCTCAATCCCGCTTGGCGGCGTCTCGGCGGCACGGGCTGGAGAGGATCTTGCCGAAAAGATCAGGAAGATCGCTGCCGACGAGCTTGAAGCGGCGGCCGCCGACATAGAACTCGTCGATGGCGAGGCACGCATCGTTGGCACTGACCGGCGGATCGATTTTTCGGCGATCGCCAAGGCGGCCAAATCGCCGGACGACGTCAAAGGTTTCGGTGAATTCGTGCAGGACGAGGCGACCTATCCGAACGGCACGCATATCTGCGAGCTGGAGATCGAGCCGGAGACCGGCCGGATCGAAATCGTCAACTACACGATCGTCGACGATTTCGGAGCCACCGTGAACCCGGTGCTGCTTGCAGGGCAGGTGCATGGCGGCGTGGTTCAGGGGATCGGCCAGGCACTCACCGAGGACACGGTCTATTCGGAAGACGGCCAGTTGCTGACGGCGAGTTTCATGGACTACGCCATGCCGCGCGCCGATATCGTTCCGTCCTTCCATTTCGAGACCCGCAACGTGCCTTCGACCACCAACGCGCTCGGCATCAAGGGCGCGGGCGAGGCCGGAACCATCGGCGCGACTCCGTCGGTCATGAATGCCGTCACCGACGCGCTTCACAGGGCGTGCGGAATCGGCCATATCGAAATGCCCGCCACGCCGCAGCGCGTATGGCAGGCGCTCGCCGAGGCCCGCTCGTCCTGATGAGTTCCTGCTGATGCCTATTCCCAGTTTCGCCGGCCACGACAGGCCGGTCTGATCAGCCATGGCCGTACAACAATCTTCGCCGGCCATGGCCGGCGGCACCAATCCGCTGCGCGGCATCGCGATGAAGATCGTTTCCGTTTCGGTGTTCGTGGCCATGTCCGCGCTCATCAAGGCGGCGGGGCAGTTGCCGGCGGGGCAGATCGTCTTCTTCCGCTCCTTCTTCGCCATCCTGCCGATTCTGGCGATGCTGGCCTGGCGTCATGAACTGCGCACCGCGCTGCATACGGCCAATCCTCTTGGCCACATCGCCCGCGGCGTCGTCGGTGTCGGCGCCATGGGGCTCGGCTTCTTCGCGCTGACGCGGCTGCCGCTGCCGGAGGCCATCACCCTCAACTACGCGCAACCGCTGCTGGTTGTCGTTTTCAGCGCACTGTTTCTGGGCGAGACGATCCGCGTCTATCGCTGGACGGCAGTCGCCGTCGGCCTGGTTGGCGTCGTCATCATCTCCTGGCCGAAGCTGACGCTGTTTGCGGGTGAGGGCGGCATGGAGAGCGAGCAGGCTCTGGGTGTCGCCGCCGCCCTCGTCGCTGCTGCGGTTTCGGCGGTTGCGATGCTGCTGGTGCGCCGGCTCGTGCAGACCGAGAAGACCGCGACCATCGTGCTGTGGTTCTCCCTGACGGCGTCGTTGATGGCGTTGGCGACGCTGCCTTTCGGGTGGACCGCGCTCTCGGCCTCGCAGGCGGCGTTGCTGGTCGGAGCGGGCATATGCGGTGGACTGGCGCAGATCCTGATGACGGAGAGCTATCGCTATGCGGAAGCGTCCACCGTCGCGCCGTTCGAATATTCGTCCATGATACTGGGCATCGCCGTCGGCTATCTCGCCTTCGGCGATCTTCCCACCATCTACACGATCGTCGGCGGGCTCATCGTCGTCGCCGCGGGCATCTTCATCATCTGGCGCGAGCGGCAACTGGGGCTCGAGCGGGGCAGGGCACGCAAGGTCGCGCCGCCCCAGTAGTGCTGCCACCTATGGCGCTGAGCCGAGCGCACGCAGAAGCTCGCCCGTGCGAGCATCCGCGGGAAAGAACGATTCGATCGCGATCTCCGACAGCGTGACGTCGAGCGGTGTGCCGAAAACGGTGATCGTGCTGATGAAGGACAGCACCTCGTCTCCCGCGCGCAGGCGCAGCGGCACGGCGACATTGGCGGCGGCATCATACACCTTGCCGTTGCCGCGCGGGCGGCCCGGATAGCCCGAGAGCTCCTTTTCCAGCGCTTCGAGTGCCGGGTCGGCCGACGCTTCGATCTGCAACTTCAGGCGCTCGATAAGATGATTGCGCCATTCGTCGAGGTTGATGACCCGTGGTGCGAGCCCCTTCGGGTGAAGCGTGAGCCGCAACACGTTGACCGGCGGCGTCAGCAGCGACGCTTCTTCGATACCCGCCAGCAGCGGCCCGACAGCGGCGTTGGCCAGCACCATGTTCCAGCCCTTGTCGACGGCGATGGCCGGATAGGGTTCGTGGCCCTTGAGCACCAGTTCGACGGCCGCCATTGCGGGCTTGAACGCTTCATCCTCTATGTTGCGCTCGCCGTAGATCGGCGCGAAGCCCGCCGCCACCAGCATCTGGTTGCGCTGGCGCAGCGGCACGGCCAACCGCTCGGCAAGCCGCAGGACCATCTCTCGCGACGGTGACGAGCGGCCGCTCTCCAGAAAGCTGAGATGGCGCTGAGATAGTTCGGCCTCCAGCGCCAGGTCGAGCTGGCTCATGCGGCGGCGCTGGCGCCATTCCTTGATCAGCGTACCCGCGCCCGGTTGCATCGTGTTCATCGCTTCTTCCCCGGATGGTGTCGTCGGTCATCGAAATCTATCTGTCCGAGGTGCGATTTCCTATTACCTGATGCGTAATCGCCAGAGATCGGAAATGCAGTCATCTTCCCGGCCATCGGGTTGGCCAACGGCTCAAGACAGCAGGCCAGCCCAAGGTTTCAACCAAGGGAGAACGACCATGACCATTCCGATGAACTCATTCCTGAAGAACACGCTCCTGCTCGATGCCGTGGTTTCCGGCGCTGCTGCGGTGCTGATGGCAGTAGGCGCCGGCCTGCTCGGCCCGTTCCTGAACCTGCCGGTGTCGCTGCTGTTCTGGGCAGGCATCGTGCTGCTGCCCTGGGTGGCGCTGCTGGTCGTGCTGTCTCGGCGTCCGAGCCTGTCGCGGATGGTGCTGCTCGACGTGGTGTTGGTCAACGGTGCCTGGGTGGTTGCCAGCATAGGCATTCTCGCCTTCGGCTTCGTCGAGCCGAACATGCTGGGTGTTGCCTTCGTCGTAGCGCAGGCTCTCGCGGTGGCGCTCTTCGCCGTGCTCCAGTATGCGGCGCTGCGTCAGGCCCGCCCGGCAATGGCATGAGCCTACCCGCGAAGCGCTTCCAGCTTCGCCCTGACTTCCAGCAGATCCCGCCACGCAAGTTTCTTGTGGGCGGGATTTCGCAGCAGATAGGCCGGGTGCAGTGTCGGCATGGCGGCGATTTCGATGCCCGACGCCGTGACATGCGTTTTCCACTTGCCGCGCAGCCGCAGCACGCCCTCGGCCGCATGCAGCAGCACCTTCGCCGACGGTCCGCCCAGCGTCACCAGCACCTTGGGTGCGGCAAGCTCGATCTGCCGCTCGATGAACGGGCGGCAGATTTCCGTTTCGAGCGGGGTCGGGGTGCGATTTCCGGGCGGCCGCCACGGAATGACGTTGGCGATATAGGCGCTGTTTCGATCTATGCCGATCGCCGCAAGCATCCGGTCCAGCAACCGGCCCGAGCGGCCGACGAATGGCAGTCCCTCTATATCCTCGTCACGCCCCGGCGCTTCGCCGACCAGCATCAGGTCCGCCTGCGGATTTCCAGCGGAAAACACGGTCTGCTTGGCCGTGAATTTCAGGTTGCAGCCGTCGAATGCCGAAACGATCTCACGCAGTTCTTCCAGCGACCTGGCCTCTCGCGCGAGTTCGCGCGCCCGTGCCGCCTGCGCCTCGTCAGGAACCGCCATCGCGGGTGCCGGTGTCGCCTGCGCCGGCTGGGCTGCCGCTTCCCGGGGGCTGGCGGGCTCGTTTCGTTGCGGAACCTGTGCACGCGCGGTTGCCGCTGACGATTCCTCGAAGCGGTCGACCGGCTCGTCGGACAGCGCCTCATCGACGCCCGCTTCCGCATAGAAGCGGAGCAGATCGGCAAGGTCGGGCAGGGGATGCTTCGGGACGGCGATCGACATCAGGGCGCGATCTTATGACAGCGCCGGCCTCAGGAGAAGGGCACGGTCGGATCCTGCACGAGAAAGAACTCCCACCGCGGCGTGAAATCGGTGATGAAGATGCGGAAGGTGACCGATTGCAGCGGGTCGGTATGACCATTGCGGAAGATCAGACGGTCGTAGGGTTCGAAATCGCGGCTGTATTCGGCATAGCGGTCCGAGGAGATATTGCTGGATTCCATCCTGCGCTGGTCGAAGGAAAGCCCGTCGCCGAAGGTGCTGGGCTCGCCGGCGATCTCCTGCAATTCGAACTCGAACTCCAGCCATGGTAATCCGCTGTTGTTGAGCGCGACGATCTGCATGTGGATGAAGCCGTGCGCGAAGTCGCCGGAGAAATCCCTGGCGCGGATCGGCTTTTCCGCGCGGATCATCAACGTCACGGGGCTGGCAGACTGCAATTCCTGGATCAGCACCACCGGGTCTTCGGGGCTCCCCGTGCCGGAAATCTCGCGAATGGTGAACCCGCCCATTTCGTCGGAGAAGGAGTAGGGGCCGGCATGCCAGCGGCCGAGATCATCGGCGCCAAGCGCTGAGGCCACAGCGCCCAACTGAGCCAAGGCTAGCAGGATCGGCAAGGGTCTTGCCATGCATCCTCCCGGCGGCAGCGCAACGCCTGCGTCTCTGTCCGTTCTGGAGCCGGCTGCCTTTGGCATTCTAGCGTTGATCGGGTCACACGAGAAGCGCGCAGGCGACCCGCGCGAGGGAACCGCACTCAGCTCACGGTGATTGACGTTTACGTCAACGTCGCTTAATTTCGGTCAATGACGGCAAATCGCAGGCTGAGACCTTGGGTCGCGGGCGGTTTCGCCGCTCCCCAACATGCGCTATGAGCGCAAAGGGTATCAGCTTGAGTGCCGACGGGCGGACGCGGAGGATTGATTGATGAGCGAGATTGAGCGCGAAAGCATGGAGTTCGATGTGGTGATCGTCGGCGCAGGGCCGGCCGGTCTTGCCGCAGCGATCCGCCTCAAGCAGCTCAATCCCGATCTGTCCGTCGTCGTCCTCGAAAAGGGCGCCGAAGTCGGCGCGCATATCCTTTCCGGCGCGGTCGTCGATCCGATCGGCATCGACCGGCTGTTGCCGGACTGGCGCGAGGAAAGCGACCATCCCTTCAAGACGCCCGTCACCGACGACCATTTCCTCGTCCTTGGGCCCGCGGGTTCGGTGCGGCTGCCCAACATCCTGATGCCGCCGTTGATGAGCAATCACGGCAATTACATCGTCTCGCTGGGCAATGTCTGCCGCTGGCTGGCCGGCCATGCCGAAGCACTCGGCGTGGAGATTTATCCGGGTTTCGCCGCAGCCGAGGTTCTTTATGACGATGCAGGCTCGGTGATCGGCGTGGCTACCGGCGACATGGGTGTCGAGCGCGATGGCTCGCATGGACCGAATTATGCGCCCGGCATGGCGCTGCTCGGCAAATATGTGCTCATCGGCGAGGGCGTGCGCGGATCGCTCGCCAAGCAGCTCATCGCGAAATATGCGCTGGGCGAGGGGCGCGAGCCGCAGAAGTTCGGCATCGGCTTGAAGGAGTTGTGGCAGGTCGCGCCTGAGAACCATCGTCCCGGTCTCGTGCAGCACTCGTTCGGCTGGCCGCTGGGCGGCAGCACGGGCGGCGGCTCGTTCCTCTACCATCTGGAGGACAACCAGGTCGCCGTCGGCTTCGTGGTTCACCTCAACTACAAGAACCCGTATCTCGCGCCGTTCGAGGAATTTCAGCGGTTCAAGACGCACCCGGCGATCCGCGGCACGTTCGAGGGTGCCAAGCGGCTCTCCTACGGCGCGCGCGCGATCACCGAGGGCGGCTACCAGTCAGTGCCGAAGCTTTCCTTCCCGGGTGGCGCGCTGATCGGCTGCTCGGCGGGGCTCGTCAACGTGCCGCGCATCAAGGGCTCGCACAACGCCGTGCTGTCGGGAATGCTGGCGGCCGAACATGTCGCCGAGGCGATTGCCGCCGGCCGCGCCCATGACGAACTGGCTGGATACGAAGAAGCCTGGCGCGCCACGGACATCGGCAAGGACCTGAAGAAGGTCCGCAACGTCAAGCCGCTGTGGTCGAAATTCGGCCTGTGGCCGGGCGTCGGGCTCGGTGGCCTCGACATGTGGCTCAACACGCTGTTCGGCTTCTCGCCCTTCGGCACGATGAAGCACGGCAAGACCGATGCGGCCGCGCTGGAGCCTGCCGCGCAGCACAAGAAGATCGAATATCCGAAGCCCGATGGCGTGCTGACCTTCGACAGGCTGTCTTCGGTGTTCCTGTCCAACACCAACCACGAGGAGGACCAGCCGGTCCATCTCCAGGTCAAGGACATGGAGCTGCAGAAGCGGTCGGAGCACGACGTTTATGCCGGACCGTCCTCCCGCTACTGTCCGGCTGGCGTCTACGAATGGGTGGATGCCGACGGCAACGCGGCCGCCGATCGCATGGGCATCGACGTTCGTTTCGTCATCAACGCCCAGAACTGCGTCCACTGCAAGACATGCGACATCAAGGACCCGAACCAGAACATCAACTGGGTGCCGCCGCAGGGCGGCGAAGGTCCGGTCTATCCGAATATGTAAGCGAATGGCGAATGGGGAGTAGCGAATAGAAGCGCCGGCCGAAACGTTCGCGCCAATTTGTTCGCTGCTCGCTACTCGCTCAGCCGCGCCTGCAACACGGCGGCAGGCTGTTCCTGCGGCAAAAGCATGAACTCGAA
>JAEWFU010000509.1 GCA_023388675.1 Pseudomonadota bacterium
CGATCAACGCCGGGCAATCCTCCAACTTCAGCGCCGTCTCGGCCCCGATGGAGCCCCCCGTTGTCAGGCCCATATGGCATACGATGATGTCGGCACCGGCGCGCGCCATGGCCGCCGCCTCGCCCTCGTTGAACACATAGGGTGTCGTCAGCATGTCGAGCGCGCGGGCCTTGGCGATCATGTCGACCTCGAGCCCGTAGGACATGCCGGTCTCTTCCAGATTGGCGCGGAAGGTGCCGTCGATGATACCGACCGTAGGGAAGTTCTGGACACCGGAGAAACCGAGGCGCTTCAGCTCCGCCAGGAAGACATCCATCACCCGGAACGGGTCGGTGCCGTTGACGCCGGCCAGTACCGGTACGTGTTTCACGACCGGCAGCACCTCGCGCGCCATGTCGACGACGATCGCGTTGGAATCGCCATAGGCGAGCAGACCCGCCAGCGAGCCGCGGCCAGCCATGCGGTAGCGGCCGGAATTGTAGATGACGATGAGGTCGATGCCGCCCTCTTCCTCGCATTTTGCCGAAAGCCCTGTGCCGGCACCGCCGCCGATGATCGGCTCGCCTCGCGCGATCATCGCGCGGAATTTTTCCAGGATCTGCTGTCGCGGTATCGCCATGCTGCTACCTTGCCTTTGCCCGCCGCTGCGGCCGCCCGCCGCCGTGAAGCGTCCGGTAAGCCTTCACGATCTCGGCGGAGAATTCGGGGGCGTTGATGTGATGCGGAAGGCGGATGAGCTGCCGCGTCGAGGTCTGGCGCACCGTCGCCTCCAGCGCGCCGAACAGCGCCTCGTCAGCCGCGGGGTCATGGAAAGGCTGGCCGGGCGCATCGAGCGCGGAGACGCCACCTTCCGGCAGGAAGAAGCGCACCGGCGCTTCCATCCGGTTCAACCGTTCGCCGATCCAGCGCCCCATGGCCGTGTTCTCCTGCGGCGTGGTTCGCATCAGGGTGATTTCGGGATTGTGCCGGTAGAGATTGCGGCTGCGGAAGGCGTCCGGCACCGTCTCGAAAGCGCGGAAATTCACCATGTCGAGCGCGCCGACCGAGCCGATATAGGGCATGCGCGCGCGGATCATCGCGCCAAAGCGGTCCTCCGTCGCCGGAAACACGCCGCCCACCAGCATGTCGCAGACCTCGGTGGTGGTGACGTCGATCACGCCTTCGAGCTGGCCGGACTCGACCAGCTTCTCCATCGACTGGCCGCCGGTGCCGGTGGCGTGAAAGACGAGGCAGTCGTGGTCGCTTTCAAGCTCCGCCGCGATCTGGCGAACACAGGGGGTGGTCACCCCGAACATGGTGAGTGCGACCGCAGGCCGATCGTCGCGCCCGGGCTGCTGCTGCGCATCGCGGCGCGCGCGCACCATGCCGGCAAGCGCGTTGGCACCGTTCGCCAACACCTGCCGCGTGATCGAATTGAGGCCCTGAACGTCGGCGACCGAGTGCATCATGGTGATGTCCGCCGGACCGACATAACGGGAGACGTCGCCCGAGGCGATGGTGGAGATGATGAGCTTGGGCACGCCGACGGGCAGCGCGCGCATGGCAGGCGCCACCATCGCCGTGCCGCCCGATCCGCCCGCGGCGATGATACCGGCAATGCCCGACTGGCGGCCGATCCACCGTTCGAAGGCGAGCGTCATGCCGGCCACCGCCTCGCCACGGTCGCTGGAGAAGACGCCGCTTGCACCGCGCGGATGGTAGGCCGCGATCTGGTGGGCGGGAATCTCCGCGCCGGAATGGCGGCCGGTGGTGGAAAGATCGGCGATGCGAACCGGCAGGCCGGCCTCCCGGATGAGGTCGCGCAGGAAGCGCAGCTCCTCGCCCTTGGTGTCGAGCGTGCCGGCAACGATGACGACCTGTTCACCGGGCGACGCAAGCGGGCGCAGTTCGGGAAGCCCCCTTGCCACCGCTGCCGGCCCAGTGGTGCCGGTGACCGTGCGAGCCGACTGAATGATCTGGCGGCGCGGCACCGGCCGGGACCAGCGTGTGGGCACGACCGGATTGGAAAGGTAGATTTTCTGAGCAGTCGGTTGGGCGGCGATTGGAGCTGCCTCACCCTCGGTGTCCGGTGTAGGCTGTCGCTTCCCGTCCTCTTCCGAATGACGGCCTACACCCAGCAACCGCTGCTGAAGGTCGCGGTCGGCTGCAAGCTGGGCGGAATCGATGACGCGGTTGATGCGGCCGTTGACCATGATGCCGACGCGCTCGGCCACCGCCGTCGCCACGCCGATGTTCTGCTCGATGACGAGAACGTCGATGCCGTCCTCCTCGCCGATATGCAGCAGGATTTCCTCGACCTGATTGACGATGACCGGCGCGAGGCCCTCCGTCGGTTCGTCCATCACCAGCAGCTTCGGATTGACCAGCAGCGCGCGCGCGATGGCCAGCATCTGCTGCTCGCCGCCCGAAAGCTGGCCGCCGCCGTTGGTCTTGCGTTCGGCAAGGCGCGGGAAGGTCGAGTAGACCCGGTCGATGGTCCAGGCACCACTCCTGCCCGCACCCACCATGCGCAGATGCTCGTCTACCGTGAGCGAACGCCACAGGCGACGGCCCTGCGGCACGTAGCCGATGCCAAGCTGCGCAATGCGCGACGGCGTAAGGCCGACCAATTGCTGCCCGGCAAAGGTGATCGAGCCACCCGACACGGGCACGAGGCCCATGATCGCCTTGCACAGCGTCGTCTTGCCCATGCCGTTGCGGCCGACGACCGAGACGACGCCGTCCAGCGTCAGGTCGACGCCCTGCAAGGCGTGCGAGGCGCCGTAATAGACGTTGAGCCCGCGTATCTCGAGCGCCGGCTGGCCGACGCGTCTGCGTTCAGCCATGACCGCCTCCGAGATAAAGCTCCTGCACCTCGGGATCGTTCTCGATCTCGCTCGGCAGGCCTTCCTTGAAGATGCGGCCGTTGTGCATCATCGACACGCTCTCGGCGACGCGCAGCGCCACATCCATGTCGTGCTCGATTATGATGAAGCCGATATGCCGCGGCAGGCTGGTGAGGATCGCCACCAGATCGGCGCGTTCGGTCGGTGAAAGGCCTGCGGCAGGCTCGTCGAAGAGGATGAAGCGCGGCGCACCCGCAAGCGCCAGCGCGATCTCGAGCTGCCGCTGCTGGCCGTAGGAAAGCTCGGCCACCAGCGTTTCGGCAACATCGGTCAGGTGCACCGCCTCGATCAGCTCGAAGGCCGACTGCATCAGCGCGTCGCTGCGGCGCGGTCGCACCAGCGAAAAGCGGCCGCGCGAGACACCTCGGCAGGCGAGATAGACGTTGTCGAGAACGGTCAGGCCGCCGAACAGCAGCGAGATCTTGTAGGTGCGGCGCAGCCCGCGGCGGATGCGCTCATGCGCCGGGAAACGGGTCACGTCCTCGCCGAACAGGCGGATCGTGCCAGACGTCGGCAGGAAGTCGCCGGTCACACAGTTGAACAGCGTTGTCTTGCCGGCACCGTTGGAACCCAGCACACCGCGCCGCTCACCCGGCTTCACCGTCAGCGTCACGTCGGTCAGCGCGGCAAGGGCGCCGAACATGCGGGTCACGCCGCGCAGTTCCAGCGCATTGCCCGTGCCGGCCGCGTTGAGCAGATCGGCTACGCTGCGGGTCTCGCCGGCATTGGCGGCGGGGCTCATGGCGTACCTCCGCTACCCGTCAACGGATCGCGTGCATTGGCGCGGCGGGCGCGCCAGCGATCCCACAGGCCGAGAACACCATCCGGCGACCAGTAGACGATGGCGAGGAAGCCGAGACCGATCAGCAGCTTGAAACGGTCACCCGAAAGGCCGGCCGCAAGCAGGATGTCCGGCGCGAAGGTGCGCAGCACGACGTAGATCAGAGCACCGATGAACGGACCGATCGGACGCTTCAGCCCGCCGACGATGGCGATGACGAGAATGTCGATGACCGCCGGCAGGCCCGCCGTGCCCGGCGATATCTGCGCGTTCTGCCAGACCATCAGGATGCCTGCAACGGCCGCGATCACACCGGCGAACGTGTAGGCGAAGACGCGGTGCGCGAAGACGTTGAAGCCAAGGGCGGCCATGCGGCGGGGATTGTCGCGCACGCCTTGCAGCGCCAGCCCGAACGGAGAGCGCGACACGTAGACGACGACGCAATAGGCGATGACGGCACAGGCCAGCGACAGATAGTAGAACGGCACCGGCCTGCGCCAGTTGACGCCAAACAGGTCCGGTGGGACGACGTTGGCGAAGCCGGTATAGCCGTTGAAGATCGTGTAGTTCTGGCGCGTGAAATAGAAGAACGCCGCCGCGATCGCGAGCGTGATCATGATCGTGTAGATGCCTTCGGTGCGCACCGCGAGCGCGCCGATCATGGTCGCGAAGACCGCCGCGATGAAGATCGCCACGGGGATCGCCAGCCACCATGGCCAGTTGAGGCTGATCGCCTGGACGCCGCTACTGCCGAGGATCGCGATCATGTATCCGGCAAGGGCGGCGATCGACATCTGCGCGAGGCTGACCATGCCGCCATAGCCGCCGAGAAACATTAGGCTGAGTGCGATCATGCCGAGGATGAAACCCCAGCCGAAAATCTGGAACAGGACGAAATTGTTAGCGACGAGCGGCATGAACAGGAGCACGACGCCGACCGCCCACCAGGAGACCGGCAGACCCTGCAGCCACACCGGCACGTCGGAGGCCTGACCGGGCCTTGCCACGCTGTTCCTTGCGGTGCTGGTCGGGTCCACAGCTGACATGGCTCAGCGCCCAAGCAGGCCCTGCGGCCGGAAGGCCAGCACGAGCGCCATGATGAGGAAGGTCAGCACGACCGAATAGGTCGGCGCATAGACAGAGCCGAGCTGTTCGGCGAGGCCGATGAGCAGGGCGCCGAGCGCGGCGCCGAAGATCGATCCCATGCCGCCGACGATGACGACGACGAGCGAGGCAAGCAGGAAGCGCATGTCTTCGCCCGCGGCGACCGATTGAAAGGTTCCGCCGACGATGCCCGCCATCCCCGCGAGCCCGGCGCCGAAAGCGAAGACCAGCACGAAGACGTACTGGATGCGCACCCCGGAGGCGGCCAGCATGTCACGGTCGTCGACGCCGGCGCGGATCAGCATGCCGACGCGGGTGCGGTTGAGCGCCAGCCACATCAGCGCGCCGAGCACGATGGAGGCGACGAGGATCGCGATGCGCACCGCCGGGAATCGCAGATAGACGATCTCTCCATCGCCGCGCACGCCGGCGATCAAGGGCAGCGTGGTCGGGCCGCTGAGGAATTCCGGCGCCAGTATCTGGTAGGAATGGCTCCCCCAGCGCCACAGCATCAAATCGGCAAGCACGATCGATATGCCGATCGTCACCAGCGTCTGGCGCAGGTCCTCGCCCTCCATCCGCCGAAAGACGACATATTGCAGAACGATGCCGAGCAGCGCCACGATGACGAACGAGACGACGAAGGCGCCGAGCCACGATCCCGTCGCTTCCGCGAATTCGTAGCCGATGTAGCCGCCCAGCAGATAGAGCGACCCATGCGCGAGGTTCACGTTCTTCATCAGGCCGAAGATGAGCGTGAAGCCGCTCGCCACGAGGAAGTAGAGCGCGCCGAGCGTGATGCCGTTGAAGAGTGCGTTGAGGAAGATCTGCTTGCGCCCGACCACGGCCTCCATACCGGTCGGCCAGGGCGCCACTACAGCCCACACGAACGCAGCGACGAGCACGGCGATAACCACCGTCCAGACCGGGTTGCGCTGGACGAACCCGCTCAACCTGCCCTCCCGGACCACGTTCCCGACAACGGCCGCACTCGACTGCCGATCATGCCGATACTCTCCTCCCTAGAGCCGCATCGCATCTGCTCGTCATCAAGCTAAGCGCAACATGCGCGATCGCGCATACCCGACAGTCTCTTGCTGTCGCCAATCATCGCCAAAACCGACCTTTGTCGGTGGAAATGCCTTCCGTCAGGCGACGCCGGCAAAATGGACGACGCGACGATAGTCGCTCGGCGCGATGCCGGCATTGGCAATGAAGAAGCGCGTGAAACTCGCCTGCGAGGAGAAGCCGAGATCAAGGCCTATATCGGTCACGGCGTCGTGCGAGGTTGTCAGACGTTGCAGCGCGCTCTCCATGCGCAAGGTATTCAGGTAGATGTTGGGGGTGATGCCCACCTGCTGACGGAAGAGCTTGTAGAAGTGCGGCCGCGACAGGCCCGAATCCTTGGCAATCTCGTCCAGGACGATGCGCTCGCTGACACGATGCTGCATCAGCTTGACCGAATTGCGCACCCGGAAATCCCGCACGGGCGGCGCGCAGCGGGTGAAGGTCGCGCCCTCCGCGACCCATTGCCAGGACTGATCGAAGCAGGCCTGCGTCAGTTCGTAGAGATAGCCGGCGACGAAGCTGTCGTCGGCATCCTCGAGCATTGCGGACGATACCTGCAGCGACAGGCGGCAGATCTGTTCCGTCACATCGATCGGGCTGCGCCCGAAGCGCAACGCGGCATTGGCCTGGCGGCTCGCCTCGAGAAACCAGAACGGCTTTATGTAGAGAGTGAGAAAGAGCGACGGCTCGTTGTGATCCAGCGACATGTAGTTGTGTGGCTGCCAGGGGCTGATCGCCACCGCCTGCCCGCCGGACAGCGGATAGACATCCTCATCGATCCTGATCGAAGCGGCGGGACCCTGGATGTGAAAGATCAGATGGCCTTCCCTGTGCGCATGCAGGGCCAGCGAACGATCAAGATTGTACAGCGCCACGCGGCCAAACGGCCCGTGATGCACTGCCAACGCGGTGCTCATGCTCCTCCCTTTCCGCAATTTTTCGGGATGCGGATTTTTTCTTTCAGTCTAATCCAGCCTGCGGCCGAGTCCAGCCCCCATGACGCAACGTCAGAAAGACTGCTCATAATGCGGCCTGCAACATGGAAAGGTAGTCGTGGGCGTCAGCATGGCGAGGGTTCGTCCGATTGGCATAATCGGCGGCCGCCAGGGTTGCCGCGCGCGGCAGGTCGCCGCCCGCCACGCCGATGTCGCCAAGCCGCGCAGGCAGCGCTATCCGCTCGCGCAGGCGAATGATCGCCTCGGGCAGATTGGCCTTGGCCGGCAGCCGGAACTCGCGCTTGATATCCTCATAGCGGCCGGCAACGGCCGGTGCGTTGAACTCCAGCACAAGCGGCAACAGCACCGCGTTGGCCGCGCCATGGTCCAGAGCACCCGACACGACGCCGCTCAGCGCGTGGCTCATGGCATGAACGCCGCCCAGTCCCTTCTGGTTGGCCAGCGCACCGTTGAGCGCTGCCGCCATCATCTCGCGGCGTGCGTCGAGGTCGCTGCCGTCGGCGACCGCGCGCTCCAGATGCGCCAGCGCCCGACGCAGACCGTCTCGTGCGATGCCGTCGGCAGGCGGGTTGTAAGCAGCGGAAATGTAGGTTTCCAGGCAATGGGTCAGAGCATCCATGCCTGTCGCGGCTGTGTCGCCGGCGGGCAGGTCGAGTGTCAGCGTCGGATCGCAGATGACGACACGCGGCGTGAGGAACTGGCTTACAAACGAAACATTGGAACCGTCGCGAAGGGAAACGACCGCAATGCCGACAGTCTCCGCGCAGGAACCCGCGATCGTCGGTATGGCAATCATCGGCGGAATGACATCGAGGATGCGCGGCCTGCCGCCTTCCGTGCCCGCATAGTTTCGCAGCGCGCCATCGTGACTCACACGTAGCGCGACCGCCTTCGTCAGGTTGAACGCGGCAGCACCGCCGAAAGCGATCAGACCATCTGCCTCGCAGTCGAGATAGAGGCTTGCTGCCTCGCTGCAGGCTTCCTCAGTCGCGCGGCAGGAGCCACTCTCGTAAAGCGTCGCGGAAACCGGCCGCGGCACGGCCGCGAGCAACCGATCAAGCACGTTGCGCCGCGCCATGCCGTTGTCGGAGATGATTAGCGGCCGGCAAAGACCGAGTCTCTCGAGCTCGGCTTCGAGCGCGTCCTCGAGGACGTTCTCCGCGAAATGAATCTTGGTCACGTAGCTGATCAGCGACATGGCAAAACGCTCCGCCGGGCGACGGCGCGGGCAGCGCCGTCCGCCCTGCTGGATGAACCTGGCCGGCAAGCCGGCAGGCAGGGAGAAAACCCCGCCTGCCGGCATTCGCTTTACGGGTTCAGCGCCGCGCAATCCGGCGCGTCGCGGGAGGGAAGACCGATTGCATCGAACTCCTCCTTCGTCATGCCGAGCTTCTGGTCGACATTGTCGACCTTCGCCTTGAAGGTGTTGTGCAGATTGCCGTCCGCGTCCTGCACCACCTCGGTGATGAACACCGAGCCGATCGCCTGGCGGTTCTCGTCGAGCTTGATGTGACCGTTCGGGGCATCGAACTCCATGGCCGAAAGCGCTTCGTGGAAGTTCTTCTGATCGTCGTCCAGCTCTCCGCCGATCTTCTCCAGCGCCATCAGGGTCGCCAGCGTCGCGCCGTAATAGTTGGTGGCGAAAAGCGATGGCGACGGCAGCCCGTC
>JAEWFU010000070.1 GCA_023388675.1 Pseudomonadota bacterium
ACTACGAGCGCAACCTGTTCAGACCCGGGACACCGTCTGCCGTAACGATACAGCATGCCGGGCAGACGCTGGGCCTGCTGATCTGCTACGATGTCGAGTTCCCCGAGAATGTGCGCCGACTGGCGCAGGCGGGCTGCACGCTGATAGCGGTGCCGACGGCGCTACCGCAAAGCGATCACGCCACCTTCATCGCCAGAAGCATGGTCCCGGTCCGCGCCTTCGAGAACCAAGTGTTTGTCGCCTATGTCAACCATTGCGGCGCAGACGAGCGTTTCACCTATGCGGGACTTTCGACGGTTGCAGCACCGGACGGCAATGTGCTCGCCAGCACGAAAGACGCTGGCGAGGCACTTCTGATTACGGACATCGTACCGGCCGACTATGCGGCTTCCGCCGAACAGAACACCTATCTGCGCGACCTGCGCATGGCGGAGTGAGGCCTACAGCCTGGTCCAGGCTCCGTTTTTCCTGGAAGACTTGACGCAGGCCTCCACGAAGGCCACGCCCTCGACGCCGTCCTCGACCGTCGGGAAGATAACATCCTTCGGCATCTTGCCACCCTTGCGCCGCATCGCGCGGATGGCTCGCGCAGCCTCCGCGTATATATTGGCAAAGCCTTCGAGATAGCCTTCCGGGTGTCCAGCGGGAATCCGGCTGACCCGAGCCGCGGCGGGTCCCGCGCCCGCCCCGCCTCGGGTGATCAGCCGCTTCTCCTGGCCGAACGGCGTGTACCAGAGCTGATTGGGATGTTCCTGAGCCCATTCGAGCCCGCCCTTGGTTCCATAGACCCGCAGCTTCAGCCCGTTCTCGTTGCCTGGTGCCACCTGGCTGGCCCACAGCATGCCCTTGGCAGCCGGCGCGCCGCCCTTCGCCTTGAAGCGCAGCAGGATATGCGCGTTGTCGTCGAGAAGCCGAGCAGGCACGAATGCGTCGAGGTCGGCGGAGAGGCTGTCCAATTCCAGGCCGGTGACGAAGCGCGCGAGATTGTAAGCGTGGGTGCCGATGTCCCCCGTTGCACCGCCGGCGCCGGACTGTTTAGGGTCGGTGCGCCACGCCGCCTGCTTGGATCCGCTGGCCTCGACGGCTTCGGTCAACCAGTCCTGCGGATACTCGGCATGGATCACGCGCAGATCGCCCAGCATGCCCTTGGCGACCATCTCGCGCGCCTGTCGTACCATCGGGTAGCCGGTATAGTTGTGCGTCAGCACGAAAAGCCTGCCGCTCCTAGCCGCGGCAGTGGCAAGCTTCTTCGCATCCGCAAGGTTCGAGGTCAGCGGCTTGTCACAGATGACATGGATGCCCGCCTCCAGAAACGCTTTGGCCGCCGGATAGTGCACGTGGTTCGGCGTCACGATCGCGACGGCCTCGATGCCGTCGGCTCGCGCCGCCTCTGCCTTGGCCATCTCGGCAAACGACGCGTAGCAGCGTTCAGTATCGAGACCGAGTTCCCGTCCGGAGGCGATAGCCCGTTCCGGGTTCGACGAAAGCGCGCCGGCCACTAACCGGAATTCTCCGTCGAGCCTTGCCGCGATGCGGTGAACCCCGCCGATGAACGCGCCCTGTCCGCCACCGACCATGCCATATCGGATCGGTCCGGCGTCGGTCCTGCTGATTTCTGGTTTGACCAAGTCGAACTCCCTCTCTTCGCAGGCGACTGAACCCCAACTTTTAAACCGATTCAAGTGCCGTTTTGTCGACGATCACCGGCCGCACCTTTCAATGCAACCCTGAGTGGCCCGCCTTTTGCAACACCCCCGGCAGGTAACAGCAGATGTAGCAAAAGAGCGCCGGGGGGTCGTGATTGTGTCCCTAAAAGATACAGAAATTCTGGAAACGAGATTCGCCCGAACGTTCGGCGTGGGCGACAAGGCGCCTGCGGACCTGCGGTCCAACGCGCAGGCCAGTCCGCACGTCAGCGGACAAATCTATGCGGTGATGGAGCTGCTCGTCACGCTGCTTCTCGGCATGCTGGTAGGCCACATCTACGTCTACACGCATCTGGAACAGCATGACTTCCTTCAGACCTATCTCTGGCCATCGATCCTCATCGTCCTGACCTTCGGCTACCTGAATTATCGGTCGAAGCTCTACGACGTGCAGAAGCTGTCGCGCTTCCTCACTTTTTCGAGCGCGACGGTGGGCAATCTCATAGGCGCATTCCTGATCGTCGCCCTGATCGGGCTTGCGATAGGAGCGGCCGACGAATTCTCGCGGCTTTGGTTCGGCGTGTGGTTGTGTTCGTCCGTCGTCGCCGTGTGGGCGATGCGCGCGGTCGCAGCGAGGGTCTTCTCAAGTCAGGCCGTGCAGGGCGCGATCTGCCGCCGCGCTGCAATCTTCGGCACGGATGCGCCTTTGCGGCGCGCGGTCGAGGCGCTGGGAATGCCCGACAGCGGCGTGCGCATTACCGGCATCTTCGGCCCCGCGCGGGGCAGCGACCAGAATGGCGTCATGACCGCGCGCGATGGAGGCCTGTCCGAGTTGATCGATTTCGGCCAGCGCAACGACGTCGACACGGTCATCATCGCGCTCCCGCCGTCTCAGCGCCGGCATCTGGACGACATGCTTTCGGAACTGAGCGTGCTCCCGGCCGAGATCAAGCTCCTGCCTGACATCGAGACGCATATGGTTCCGTTCCGCGGCATCAGTTCGCTGGCACAGGTGCAGTTCATCGACCTGCAGCAAAAGCCGATCTCCGGCTGGGGCCATATGATGAAGGCGGTCGAGGACTACGTGCTCGCCGCCATCGCGACAGTGCTGCTCGCACCGTTTCTGTTGCTGGTTGCTGCCGCAGTGAAGCTCGACAGCCCCGGCCCGGTGTGCTTCAAGCAGAAGCGCCACGGTCTCAACAACCAGGTGATCACCGTCTTCAAGTTCCGCACGATGCATGTGCAGCCGGAAGGCCAATCGTTCCGGCAGGCAACGCGCAACGATAACCGCGTCACACGGGTCGGGCGGGTCTTGCGACGACTGTCGATCGACGAACTGCCGCAGCTCTTCAACGTGCTGCGCGGGGAGATGTCGATCGTCGGTCCGCGCCCCCACGCAGTGGAACAGAACGCCGCTTATGCCGGGCTGCTGCCTATGTACAACAATCGGCACCGCGTGAAGCCCGGCATCACCGGTTGGGCCCAGGTCAACGATTTTCGCGGCCCGACTTTCACCGTCGAAGCCATGAACAAACGCCTGGAATACGACCTCTACTACATCGAGAACTGGTCGATCCTCTTCGACATTTCGATCATCGCCGCCACGCCCTTCATCGGGCTGGTCCACAAGAATGCCGTGTGAGGAAGATCACTATGCGCAACAAGAAAATTCGTGACCTCGTTCCGGTCTGCAAGCTCGGCGGAATGGCAAACGCCCGGCTCAGCCTGCGCGAGACGGTGCAACTCATGGACGATGCCATATCGGGTCGCCTGCCCGAGATGGAACAGCCGCTGTTCATGACCTCGTCCAACGGACAGGTCCTGTCCATGTATGCCCGCAGCAGCAAGATAAGGCGGCTGTTCGACCAGGCCGACGTCATCAGTGCCGACGGCCAGCCAATGGTGACGATATCGCACCTGTTGACATCCAAGCCGGTGCCTGACCGGACCAGCACCACGGATCTGTTCGAGGATGCGAGCCTGCTGCTGCCGGAAGGCACCTCCTACTACATGTTCGGCACCACGCCGGACGAGATCGAGCGCGCGGCAGCAACGGTCCGTCACCGCTTTCCGCGTATCAAGCTTGCCGGCTACTCGCACGGCTACCTCGACGAGGCAGGCGAGGAAGCGCTGTTCGAAGATCTCGACCGGCTACAGCCGGACATCCTGTGGATCGGTCTCGGCGTTCCGCGCGAGCAGGAGTTCGTGCTGCGCAACATCGACCGGCTGAAAAGCGTCAAGGTGATCAAGACTTCCGGCG
Source organism: Pseudomonadota bacterium (assembly GCA_023388675.1). Lineage (GTDB taxonomy): Bacteria > Pseudomonadota > Alphaproteobacteria > Rhizobiales > Rhizobiaceae > Aerobium. The sequence goes on from JAEWFU010000070.1 coordinate 3,907, forward strand.
GCCTGTTCAACTTCCTTTCAGGTTCGCGCTCCCGCGCTCCCGTCTGGATGCAGAAGGCGGGCCTTGAATGGCTCTACCGCACGGTGCTCGAGCCACGCCGGCTGGCGATGCGCTACCTGATCACCAATCCGCACAGCCTCTATCTTCTTCTGACGCGGACCGGGTGACCCGTCGATGGTTGCGATAGGCGACACGAGAGGCAATACGAGGCGATCGGTCGGTCCGATCGTCACCGACGCATGGGCGCTGCAATGTTTCCTCATTGCGGCAACCATCGTCATGCTGCCGGTGAACTGGGCGCTGGGCACGGATCTGCCTTGGGTCTACCTCGTAGGGCTCGTCCTTGCCTTCGGGATGGTGCGTTTCGCACTCCTCGAGTGGCAGATCCTGTCGCTGGCGGCAGCGCTCGCCTTCTCGCTCTTCCTGGCGATGATGACCCATTTCCAGGGCGAGCGCGCCTTCGGTGCCGCCTACAACATATCCGTCCTGCTGCTGCTTCTGGTCTTTATAAATTTCGGCCGGCAGCTCGACCATGCCCCGCGCAACCGTCGCGGCATCTGGCCCAAGGATACGATCTACGGCGCCGCCCTCATCGCGTACATCTCCTATGTGGTCTTCATGGTGGTAACCATGGGCTATTCGGCGGTGTCCGGCCAAAGCCGAATCTACTTCTATTCGCTCATCCTCGGTAATCTCGGCCAATTGCCCGGCATTCTCGGCACCTACGCGCTGAACATCGTCGTGGAGAGCGACTGGATCAACGGCGGTGTCGTCTCCCGAAATCACGGCATGGGCGTCTACGCCACCGAGAGCGCGATCCAGGTGGTCATGCTGGGCGCGATGGGCGCAATCTATCTGATCCGCCGGCGCATGTTCATGTGGGCCATTCTGCTGGAGCTATCGATCCTGCCGATGCTGCTGCCGTTCGGCAGCCGCACGACCAGCCTCGCCTATGTCGCTTCCCTCGCGTTCCTGGCCGTGGTCTGGCGCGGCGGCGTCATGCTCGGCGCGATTCTGCTCGGGCCGTTGGTCCTGGCGGTGGTCGCGTTGTTCGGCCCGGACCTCGTCGATCTGTTTCAGGCTTCGGCGCAATCGGTTGCCGAGTCCCGCGCCGGCTCGACCGCGACGCGGCTGGAAACCTATGCCCTCGCGATCCGCATGGTGCTGGACCAGAACCTGATCTTCGGGCTCGGCATCAAGCCGGTCGACGTCTCGCTTGCGGAAATTCCGATCGGCTCGCATTCGAGCATGGTGTCGACCTTCACGCGCGGCGGACTGATCGGGCTCGGCCTGTTCCTGACCTTCTATCTTACCCTGGCCGTACGCATGATCGTGGTGCAAATGGCCGCCTTCGCGCGCAGCACCCGGATAACGATAGAATCGCGTCTGGAGATTATTTTTCTGGCCCGTGCGCTCTTCGTCATCCTGATCTGGTACCTGACGGAAGATCTCGACGTGCCGCTCTACCACACGCTGCTGTCGGGCCTCATCATCGGCATATTCTGGAACATGGGCGAGCGGCTGCGGCGCGTGTGACGGCAGCACCATGTACGAACGGGCTGCCCTTTCGGACAGCCCGTCAGATGCCGTTCAGGCCGGCGATACCGCGCTAGTTGCGGAACAGCAGCAGGATGTTCTCGGCGTAGGAATTGGCGATCTGGAGGGATTGGACGCCGAGCTGCTGCTGCACCTGTAGTGCCTGTAGCCGGGTCGATTCCTTGTTCATGTCGGCATCGACGAGCTGGCCGACACCGCGGTCGATCGAATCCATCATGTTGGACGTGTAGTCATTCTGCAGGTCGACGCGCTTCTTGATCGCGCCGATCGCGGTCGCGGCGTTGGCCATTTCCGCCAGCGTCTGGTCGACGACCGCCAGCATCTGCTCGAGTTGCTCATCGGTGTGTCCAACCACATTCAGCGAAGCAACCGCATAGCCATCGGTCGCCGCCACCGTGCCGGCGACGGCTGCGGTGGCGGTGTCGTCGCGCTTGCCGGTCGTGCCGAGGCGCAGGCCTTCGAGCATGCCCATCGTCTCGTTCGTGGTGGCGGCCGCGTCATAGAGCTTGATCGACTGCACAT
>JAEWFU010000113.1 GCA_023388675.1 Pseudomonadota bacterium
CCATCTGCCCAGGCGATGGCCCAGATGCCCATCATGCACTAAGATTGAAACCGGACCACCCTATGGGGTCAGGCCACACAGTTGGCGGCTTTTTGCGGGAACGCGGGCGTCCCGGACTTTTCGATCCATGGAGGCGGGGTCGCCTATTCAGGCGACGGTGGCGATTGGGGCTATCGCCGGCTGATCCTGCACTACGCGCATCTTGCGATTGCGGCCGGTGGTGTCGATGGGTTCCTGCTCGGATCGGAAATGCGCGGACTGACGACGCTGCGTGACGAGGTAAATGCGTTTCCTTTCGTGGAGGCGCTTTGCCAACTGGCCGGGGAGGTGCGGGATTTGCTGGGCGCTGGGGTGGCCATCACCTACGGGGCCGACTGGTCGGAATATTTCGGCCACCAGCCGGCCGACGGCTCCGGTGACGTCTTTTTCCATCTCGATCCGCTCTGGTCGCACGACGCGATAACGGCTGTCGGCATCGACAATTACATGCCGCTCTCCGATTGGCGCGACGAGGACTATGCCGGAGGCAATCTCGACGGGTTCCGCAGCCCCTACGACGCTGATGGATTGCGCGGGCAGATCGCCTCTGGTGAAGGATATGACTGGTACTACGCCAGTGACGTCGCGCGCGCCGACCGCCACCGGTCGCCGATTGCGGACGGTGCGTATGGCAAGCCCTGGGTTTTCCGGTTCAAGGACATCAGGTCGTGGTGGGTGAATTATCACCACAACCGGATCGGCGGTGTCGAAACGGGCTCGCCGACAGATTGGGTGCCAAGCTCGAAGCCCGTCTGGTTTACCGAAATCGGATGTCCGGCCGTCGACAAGGGACCGAACCAGCCGAACGTATTTCCGGATGCACTGTCGTCCGAGGCAGGCTTGCCGCATTTCTCGACCGGCGGGCGTTCGGATGAAGCCCAGAGAAATTTCCTGCTGGCGCACCTCGACCATTGGGACCCGGCAAGTGCCGTCTTCGATCCCGCGCAGAACCCCGTGTCGCCGGTTTACGGCAACCGGATGGTCGATCCGGACCGGCTGTATCTCTGGGCCTGGGATGCGCGTCCTTTTCCTGCGTTCCCGGCACATTCCGCGCTCTGGCACGATGCGATCAACTGGCACAAGGGACATTGGCTGAACGGCAGGTTTTCGGGTATCGCACTGAGCGATCTGGTCGGGACGATCCTGTTCGATCACGGTTTCACCGACGTCGATGCCACGCGCGTCGGCGGCACGCTGTCGGGCTACATGCTCGAGGCGCCGACAACAGCGCGCGCGGCGCTTGAACCTCTGGTGGAATTGCACGGCCTTGCGGTGCGCGACGAGGCCGGAACGATCTGCCTTCAAGATGCGAACGCATTCGAGGGCGATCCCGTCAAGGTCACGGACATGATCGTGCAGGAGAAGGCGGCTACGCTGGAGCGCGTTCGCCTTCCCGATCGCGAACTGGCGACGGAAGCAGAACTTGCCTTTGCCGACCCGTTTCAGGGCTACCAGCCGGCGCTTGCGCGAGCTGTCTCGCCGGCTGCCGGCAAGGGCGGCACCCGCGCACTCAGTATTCCCGGATGCCTCGAGATCGGGGCCGCATCCGCATTGCTGGATGACTGGCTGGCACGCCAGCGCAACGCCAGAGAAAACATCACCTTTTCGGTGCCTCCCGGACACATCGACGTCGCTCCCGGTGCGCTGATCTCGCTGAGCGGCGAGAGCGGCGAACGCGAGTATCTGGTGAGCGAGGTGGAGATTGGCCTGAGCCGCAGGATTTCGGCACGTCAGATCGTGCGCTCTGCGCCGACGCCCTGGCATGTCACTAGCCTCGCAAGCGCCGACACCCGTCCATCCGTCCCCGGAGTGCCCTATGTCCTGCTGCTCGATCTACCGATGCTGCCTGGCAGCACCACACCTGAAGACCAGTTCCGCGTCGCCGCCTACGCGTCACCCTGGCGTAGCCAGGCAGCTTATGCATCGCCGGAGGACACCGGTTTCGCCTACAGCGCCAATATCGCCGCGCCGGCAACTATAGGCGAACTGGTAGGGACGGCGGGGACGGGGCCGGAGGGCAGATTCGATCATCACGGTTCGATCACCGTCGCCTTGTTGGACGGTGCCTTGTCGAGCGTACCGGTTCTACAACTCCTGAACGGCGCCAACACGGCCGCCATCCGCTCGGACAACGGCGCCTGGGAAGTCATCCAGTTCGGCAGCGCCGAGGAGATAGCTCCCTCGGTCTGGCGGCTGACCACGCTGTTGCGCGGCCAGCAGGGAACGGGCGATGCGCTGGCCGCGGGCGCTTCCGCCGGCGCACCGTTCGTGTTGATCGACCACGCCGTCGTCAAGGCCGGCCTGCAGGCCGAGCACACGGGTCTCGCCCTGAACTGGATGGTCGGACCGACAGGCCAGGATTTCGGCGGGCCGACGCATGTCGGACTGGCAATGGCGGGCGGTATTCGGGCGCGGTTGCCTTTGGCGCCGGTGCATCTGCACGTGGCACGGCAACCCGGTGGCGATGCGCTGGTCACATGGACAAGGCGGGGCCGGATCGATGCCGATAGCTGGCTGTCTGAGGACATACCGCTGGGCGAAGAATACGAACGCTATCGCGTCGAGGTGCGGGTCGCGGGCGACATTGTCGTTCGAACGGCAGAAACGGCCAATGCGAACTGGACCTATGACGCGGCGTGGATCGCTTCCGATCTTCCAGCTCTGCCGGCCGAAATCGAAATCACCGTCCGGCAGATCAGCGCTACGGTCGGGGCAGGGCTGCCGACGATCCGCAGCTTCATGCTCTCGTGAGCCGGTCAGCGGGAACGAGCAATTATCAAGAAGGAGAGCAGTTCATGGAAATTCGCAAACCGTGGTATCTTTCACGAACGATCTGGGCTGCGATAGTGATGGTCGGAGCGACGACGGCCGGCGCATTCGGCATTTCGGTGGAGGAGGGCGAGACGCAGCAGATCGTTGACGCGATCCTGCAAACCGTAGCCGCCGTCGCCGGCGTTGCCGCCATCTTCGGGCGTCTGGCCGCAACCACCCGCATCGACTGAACCGGGCATATAGCAATTGTTCATTCCGTGTTCAGCCGCATTGGGTTAGAACCACGCCATGACCCAGTTCCGAACCCTTCTGCGTAAAGCGACCATCGGCATTTCGATGGCAGGCATGTTCGCATCCTCCGTCGTGGCGGCACCCCTTGCCGTGCCGTCGGTGCCGGGCGCAACCAACCTGATCGTGCCGGTGTCGGGCGACTGCTACGCCATCGGAATGCAACAGGCCGCCCAGGTGGGCGGCCAGCTTGCCCGCGCCACGCCGGAGGTGCGGGGAGGTCAGCAGGTTTGCGTGATCGTCGTACTGATGCCGGCGCGGGATGGCCAGCGCCCGCGGCGCAACGAGATCATCGTGCCAATGGGCTGAAGACAGATGCTGGCAGCCACTTTGCCGGTACATTCGAATCCGGCAATATTGCCGAGGGTCAATCTCATCCGACAGGAAACCCCATGCGCATACTCGTGGTCGAGGACGACAAGGACCTGAACCGGCAGATCGCCGACGCGCTCACCGATTCCGGCTATGTGGTCGATCGCGCCTATGACGGCGAGGAAGGGCATTTCCTTGGCGATACCGAGCCGTACGATGCGGTTGTGCTCGATATCGGGCTGCCGCAGATGGACGGCATCAGCGTGGTCGAGCGCTGGCGGCGCGACGGCCGCAAGATGCCGGTTCTGATCCTGACGGCGCGTGACCGCTGGAGCGACAAGGTTTCAGGCATCGACGCAGGCGCGGACGACTACGTGACCAAACCCTTCCACATCGAGGAAGTGCTGGCGCGGCTGCGTGCGCTCATCCGCCGCGCTGCCGGCCATGCGTCTTCGGAATTGAGTTGCGGCCCGCTCCGCCTCGACACCAAATCGTCCAAGGCGGATGTGAATGGCGTGCCGCTGAAGCTTACGTCGCACGAGTTCCGGCTGCTCGCCTACCTTATGCATCACATGGACGAGGTGGTATCGCGTACCGAACTGGTAGAGCATCTCTACGATCAGGATTTCGACCGCGACTCCAACACGATCGAGGTATTCGTCGGCAGGTTGCGCAAGAAGATGGGCGTCGATCTGATCGAAACGGTGCGCGGCATGGGCTATCGCATGCGCGAGGCGCAGGATTGACCGGCGCGCGCGAGCGCAGGACCTGATCGGCGGGCGGCGATGTCATCGTTCAGGCGCCGGTTCAACTCCCTTACCTTTCGAGTGGTCGCCTTCTCGACTCTGTGGGCCGTCGTGGCGCTCGTCGTCATATCGACGGTGATTTCCTCGCTTTTCCGGCAGGTCAGCGAACGCGGCTTCGAGAGCCTGCTGACGGCGCATCTCTTCAACCTCATCAGCTCTGTGGGGGTCGGCGATGATGGCAGGCTGGAGGGAATGCCCAATCTGGGCGATCTGCGATTCACCGTGCCGCAATCGGGCTGGTACTGGTCGGTCGAGCCTGTGTCGGGGGTCAGCGGCCAGCTTAGTTCGCTTTCGCTGACACGCCCCGTTCCGTCGCCGCCGTCGTCGGAAGTGCCTTTCAGCAGCGAGTTCCAGCGCAGCTACGTGGCCGATGGGCTGGACGGCGAGGCGATCGAGGTGTTCGAAAGCGAGTTCGTCCTCGACGGGGACAACAGCATTGCCCGCTTCCGGGTGATGGGTAATCGCACCGAACTCGAAGCCGATATTTCCGACTTCGAACATCGGCTGTACCTGTATCTGACAATCTTCGGCGCCGGCATGATCGCGATAAATGCGCTGGCCATCATCGTCGGGCTCGACCCGTTGCGGCGCGTAAGCCGGTCGCTGGCCGAGATCAGGGCAGGCGCGGCGCAGAGGCTCGACGGCAACTTTCCGGTCGAGATCGCGCCACTTGCCAACGAGACGAACGAGCTCATCGAGAGCAACCGACGAATTGTCGAACGATCGCGGACACAGGTGGGCAATCTCGCGCATTCGCTAAAGACGCCGCTTGCCGTGCTGACCAACGAGGCGCGTGCGATCGGCGGCAAGAAAGGCGGGCTTATAGCCGATCAGGCCGTTTCCATGCGTCAGCAGGTCGACCACTATCTGCAACGCGCACGAATGGCCGCACAGCGCGATACGATCGTTTTCCGCACGCCGGTGAAGGCCACGCTGGATCGCATGGTCCGGGTCGTGGGCAAGCTGAACCCGCAGATGCGGCTACTGACGCGCTTTCCGCATGACGAGGTCGTATTCGCAGGCGAGCGGGAGGATCTGGAGGAGATTGTCGGAAATCTACTCGAGAATGCCATGAAATGGGGCCGGAAGACGGTTTCCATTAGCCTGGAGGCGACGCCGGAAGAAGGCCAGCATCGCAGCTTCAGCCTGATCGTCGAGGATGACGGGCCCGGCATTCCGGAAGAGAAGACGCGCGACGCTCTCATCCGGGGACGACGGCTGGACGAGACGAAGCCGGGCACGGGGCTGGGTCTGGCGATCGTTGCGGACCTGATCAAGGAGTATGGCGGGAGCCTGCAGCTTTCCCGCTCGGAGCTGGGAGGTCTCAAGGTGTCGGTGATGCTGCGCAGGGCCCAGGACTGAAGGGTAAATTGCCGTCGCGCCTTTTATGCGCCAAAGTCGCAGGCAAGAAGGTTTGAACTGATGGCTGGCAGGGCCGATTTATTTGCCAGCGAGAGCGGAAAGGCATTCGAGGTTATGGGCTGGAAGACTGGCTTTGCGGGCCTGTTGGCGATGGCGGTTCTGTCGGCGTGCTCGACGACAGGCGGCAGTTCTGGTTCGGTTGTTCGGGCCTTCGCGGAGGATAGCCGACCCTCCGAGAAGCCTGTTGCCGCTGCCATCGTCGACGCCATGGGCGGTGGGCTGATCGGCGGTCAGATCGGCACCAACCTGGACCAGCGAGAGCGCCGCCGCGCGCTGGAGGCCGAATATAAGGCGCTGGAATACACCCCCGCCGGGCAAGCGGTTGCGTGGGGCAAGGAAGGTGGTCGCCGCTTTGGCGAGGTCGTGGCCGGCTCACCCTATCGCGTCGGCTCGCAGGATTGCAGGCAGTATGTCCATACGGTTAGCGTCGGCGGGCAGGCGAGTTCCGCACGCGGCACAGCGTGCCGCAATCCGAACGGAAGCTGGACGCCGCTCGCGTAGGCTGCTGCCGGAGGACCCAATAACCGCCAAAAAGCCGCATGTGCCGGTCATTGGCTTGCGGTGATGCAGCGGGTATCTGGTGTTCATGCTGTTCTGGATCGTCGCCGCACTTCTGACGCTGCTCGCCTGCCTTGCGATTCTGGTGCCGATGGTGCGCGTGCGCGCATATGCAAGCGCTGACACGGACCATGACTTGGCGGTCTATCAGGACCAGCTCGCCGAGCTGGAGCGTGATGTCGGTCGCGATGTGATCGGCCGGACCGAGGCGGAACAGGCGAGAGCGGAGGTAGGCCGCCGTATACTTCGGATTGCAGGAGAGGGGCGGGGGAATACGCCTTCGAAAAGTTCACGAAGAGGTCGAATGGTGGCTACGATGGCCGTCCTGGCGGTGCCGCTGGCGAGTTGGGGCATTTATGCCGTCACGGGCTCGCCGAACTTGCCGGGGCAGCCGCTGCAGGCGCGGCTCGATGTCAACCCGGCGGACAACAGCATCGAGGAGCTGGTTGCGCGTGCCGAGGGCCATCTCGCCGCCAACCCCGAGGACGGCCGCGGTTGGGACGTGCTCGCCCCGATCTACTACCGCATGGGCCGATACAACGATGCAGTCGTCGCCTACCGCAGCGCGATCCGCCTGCAGGGCTCAAGCGTGCCCCGTGAACTCGGACTGGGCGAAGCGATCGCCGCCAACGCCGGTGGCACGATCACCACCGAGGCGCAGGACGCACTGGAGCGCGCGCTGGTTCTTGAACCGCAGAATCCGCAGGCACAATTCCTGCTGGCAACCGCCCTGGCACAGGAAGGCAAGACTGCCGAAGCTTCACACGCCTGGCAGTCGATGCTTGCAGGTCTGCCGGCGGATTCGCCATGGCGCGGTGCCATCGAACAATCGCTTGCCCGCCTGGGCGAACGGCCGACGATTCCTGGCCCCTCTGCCAACGATGTCGATGCCGCAGCCTTGATGTCGGACAAAGACCGCGGTCAAATGATCGAGGATATGGTTGCAGGGCTCGACCAGCGCCTGCGTGACAATCCGCAAGACGCGGAGGGGTGGCAGCGGCTGGTGCAGTCCTATGTGGTTCTTGGCAGACCGGACGATGCGCGCGATGCGCTTCAGCGTGGACTTGATGCGCTGGGTCGGCCCAGTCAGCCAGCGGCGTCGCTTGAAGCTTTCGCTGCCGAGCGCGGTGTAGTGTTGGACGAGCAGGCGGAATGATGACGCGCAAACAGAAGCGACTTGCGGTGATCGGCGGGGCCATGCTGTTTCTCGCGCTGGCGTCGGGATTGACGCTTTATGCGCTCGGCCAGAAGACTTCGTATTTTTACATGCCGGCGGAGCTTGCCGGGGCACAAATAGAGCCGGGCCAGCGCATCAGGCTCGGCGGACTGGTCGAGAAAGGCACCGTGGTTCGCGGTGAAGGACGGGACATCTCGTTTTCGGTGACCGATCAGGTCGGTTCCGTAACCGTCGCCTACAGCGGCATCCTGCCCGATCTTTTTCGAGAGGAGCAGGGTGTCGTGACCGAGGGAACACTGCGGCAGGACGGTGTTTTCGTCGCCGACAGCGTACTTGCGAAGCACGACGAGAACTACATGCCAAGGGAAGTGGCTGACGGTCTCAAGGCCAACGGCCTTTGGCAGCACGCGGACTAACGGAGGCAAGGAACGTTGATCGTCGAAACCGGCCACTTCGCGCTCGTACTGGCGTTCGCGCTGGCGCTGGTTCAGTTCGCCGTTCCGCTGTTTGGTGCGCGGGCAGGCGATGCACGGCTGATGGCGGTGGGTGGCCCGGCAGCCATCGCGGGGTTCGCCCTGGTGATGTTGTCGTTTGCCGCCTTGACGATCGCCTATATGCAGTCCGACTTTTCGGTTGCGAATGTCTGGGAGAATTCCCATTCGCTGAAGCCGATGCTCTACAAGGTGACCGGCGTGTGGGGCAATCACGAAGGCTCGATGCTGCTGTGGGTGCTCATCCTCACCTTCTTCGGTGCGCTCGTGGCCTGGTTCAGCGGCAACCTTCCCGCGACGCTGCGGGCGAACGTCTTGTCGATACAGGGCCTGATCGGGGCAGCATTTCTGCTGTTCATCCTCGCCACTTCCAATCCCTTTGCCCGCATCAACCCGGCTCCGATCGAGGGACGCGACCTCAATCCCATTCTGCAGGACATCGGATTGGCGGTGCATCCCCCGCTGCTTTATCTCGGCTATGTCGGCTTTTCCGTCTGCTTTTCGTTCGCGGTGGCAGCGCTCATCGAGGGCAGGATCGACGCGGCGTGGGCGCGCTGGGTACGACCGTGGACGCTTGCAGCGTGGATCTTCCTGACGGGCGGTATCGCGATGGGCTCCTACTGGGCCTATTACGAATTGGGCTGGGGCGGCTGGTGGTTCTGGGACCCGGTTGAGAATGCGTCGTTCCTGCCCTGGCTGTCGGGAACCGCGCTGCTTCATTCGGCCATCGTCATGGAAAAGCGTTCGGCGTTGAAGATATGGACACTGCTTCTGGCGATATTGACGTTCTCATTATCGCTGCTGGGCACCTTCCTCGTGCGCTCCGGCGTGCTGACCTCGGTCCATGCTTTTGCGACCGACCCCTCGCGCGGTCTGTTCATACTTGCAATCCTTGTCTTCTTCATCGGGGGTTCGTTGAGCCTGTTCGCCCTCCGCGCGGCTTCGCTGACACAGGGCGGCCTCTTCCAGCCTATCTCGCGCGAGGGCGCGCTGGTGCTCAACAACCTGTTTCTGACCACGGCGACAGCGACCGTGCTGATCGGAACGCTCTATCCGTTGCTTGTGGAAGCGGTGACGGGCGACAAGATTTCGGTGGGTGCGCCGTTCTTCAACATGACCTTCGTGCCGCTCGTAGTACCTTTGCTTCTGGCGGTGCCGTTCGGGCCCCTGCTTGCCTGGAAGCGTGGCGATCTTGCAGGCGTCGCCCAGCGTCTTTTCGTGGCGGCGGGCGGTGCGCTGCTGGCAGTCATGATCGTGCTTTTCCTCGTCGACGGAACGGGCGTGTTGGCTGCCTTCGGCATCGGTCTGGCTGTCTGGCTAATGCTGGGTGCGCTGACGGACCTCGCGCTCAAGGCCGGCGTCGGCAATGTCGGGACACGAGTGGCGGTTAGGCGGTTTATCGGCCTGCCGCGTTCCGTCTTCGGCACCGCCCTCGCGCATTTCGGTCTTGGCGTCACGACGCTCGGCATCGTCGCCGTCACTTCCCTGGAAGTTGAGGAGATTGCGATCATGCGTCCCGGCGAGACGGTTTCGGCTGCCGGATACTCGCTGCGCTTCGAGGGAATCGCGCCCTATAGAGGACCGAACTACACCGAAGATCAGGGGCGCTTTGTCTATTTCGACGAGGCCGGGCGCGAGATCGGTGAAATCGTGTCTTCCAAGCGGCTTTATACGGCCCGCCAGATGCCGACGACCGAAGCGGGCATCGCGACACGTGGCTTCAGCCAGCTTTATGTGTCCCTGGGCGATCCGACCGCCGACGGCGGCGTGGTCGTGCGGGTGTGGTGGAAGCCGCTCGTCCTGCTGATCTGGCTGGGCGGCGTGGTGATGATGGCAGGTGGCACCGTTTCGCTTCTCGATCGTCGATTGCGGATCGGCGCTCCCGCACCCCGGCGTGAGCGAGCCGCTCGGTCCGTCGAGGCCGCAGCCCAATGAAGCGCCTCATCGCAACATTCTTTCTTTGCCTCGCCCTGGCGGTGCCGGCGTTCGCGGTCCAGCCATCGGAAGTTCTGGATGATCCGGTCCTCGAGAAGCGGGCTCGCAAGCTTTCTGCCGGCTTGCGATGCATGGTCTGCCAGAACCAGTCTATCGACGACTCCGATGCCGAACTGGCTCGCGATCTGCGCGTGCTGGTGCGCGA
>JAEWFU010000075.1 GCA_023388675.1 Pseudomonadota bacterium
TTCTCGACGACGTCGCCCTCGCCGATCAGGTCGTGGGTGATGTTGATGCCGGTGATGGCTGCGAATGCCGGGGCCAGAGTCTTCGATTCGTATTCATGCGTGGTGATGGTCTCCGACACCACCTTGATGTCCATGCCCTTGAATTGCTCTGCAGCGTCGATGAACCACTGCATCTCGGCTTCCTGCTCCTCGCGGCTGAGCGCGGACATGTCGCCGATCTCCGCGTCGAGGAATGCCCGCGCCGCCTCCATGTCGGCGAAAGCGGGACTGGCCCCGACGAGGAGTGCTACTGCTGTCGTAGATGCCAAAAGCTGCCGTCGCATTGATTTCCTCCCTAAGGTTTGAATGCGATCCGGAAACAGCGCAGGTGCGCCGCCTCCGTCAGTTTCCCGCGCTAGACGTATCGAAACACGCCGATGGCGTAGACGACCGAAAGTGCGAGTGCCCACCACAGGCCGGGCCCGACCAGCCCAAGCCAAGCGAGATGGATGAAGGCGCTGCCGAGCAGCGAAACGAAAAGCCGGTCGCCGCGCGTGGTCTCGAAGCGCAGGATGCCCACGCGGGGGTTTCCTCCAGGCGCGGCGTATTCCCACACCGCCATCAGCGCGAGCAGCATGAAGATGGTCGAGAAGAACAGCGCGGTCGGGAACGACCATGCCATCCATCCGCCCGGCAAAAGCGTCGCGAACCAGTCCCGCTCGCCGTCCTCGACCGGCAGGCGCTGCATGAAGAACCAGACCGCCGCGGCGTAGATCGCCAGGACGACGGCCAGCGGTATCTGCCAGCGGCGGGTCATGATGTCCATTCTCCCACGCATGAGGCCGTCATCCTCGGGCTTGTCCCGAGGATCGGCCGACGTTTGCGAGAAAGCCACCGCAACAAGCACGGAACCGCTTTAGATCCTCGGGACAAGCCCGAGGATGACGGCGCGTTGCAAGGCATCGCAAGGGGACGATTACGCCTCATCATACCCTCCCCAGGGCGAAGCCCTTGGCGATGTAGTTGCGCACGAACCAGATCACGAGGGCGCCGGGGATGATCGTCAGCACGCCTGCCGCGGCCAGCACGCCCCAGTCGAGCCCCGACGCAGACACGGTGCGGGTCATCGTCGCGGCGATCGGCTTGGCGTCTGTCGTCGTCAGCGTGCGGGCGATCAGCAGCTCCACCCACGAGAACATGAAACAGAAGAAGGCGGCCACCCCGATGCCGCTGGCGATCAGCGGCATGAAGATCTTCACGAAGAAGCGCGGGAAGGAATAGCCGTCGATATAGGCGGTCTCGTCGATTTCCTTCGGCACGCCCGACATGAAGCCTTCGAGGATCCAGACCGCCAGCGGAATGTTGAACAGGCAGTGCGCGATCGCCACGGCGATATGCGTGTCGATCAGCCCGAAGGCCGAATAGAGCTGGAAGAACGGCAGCGCAAAGACGGCCGGCGGCGCCATGCGGTTCGTCAGCAGCCAGAAGAACAGGTGCTTGTCGCCGAGGAACCGGTAGCGCGAGAAGGCATAGGCCGCCGGCAGCGCCGCCAGCACCGAGATCACCGTGTTGAGCACGACATAGATGATCGAGTTGATGTAGCCCGAATACCAGGACGGGTCGGTGAAGATCACCGCGTAATTGCGCAGCGTCGGGTTCTGCGGCCACAGCGAGAAGACGTTGAGGATTTCCTGGTTGGTCTTGAAGCTCATATTGATGAGCCAGTAGATCGGCAGCATCAGGAAGATAATATAGAGCGTCGGCACCAGCCACCAGAAACGGGATTCGCCGCCGCGCCGGCGCATCTGCCGCAGCACGCGCTCGTTCGCCGCCGCCTTGTCGGCCGCGGTCCGGGTCTCCGGCACGGCCTCGCCTTCGCGCATAGTGGCCGCTCTCTCGTCGCCGGCCATCACTTCTTCTCCGCGTCGTAATTGGTCATGACGGTGTAGAAGACCCACGACATCGCCAGGATGATCAGGAAGTAGATGATCGACATCGCCGCCGCCGGGCCGAGGTCGAACTGCCCGATCGCCATCTTCACCAGATCGATCGACAGGAACGTCGTCGAGTTGCCCGGCCCGCCGCCCGTCACCACGAAGGGCTCGGTGTAGATCATGAAGGAATCCATGAACCGCAGCAGGATCGCGATGAGCAGCACGCGGCTCATCTTCGGCAGCTGGATATAGCGGAACACCGCCCAGCGCGACGCGCCGTCGATCTTGGCCGCCTGATAGTACGCTTCCGGGATCGAGACGAGGCCGGCGTAACACAGCAGCACGACGAGGCTCGTCCAGTGCCAGACGTCCATGACGATCACCGTCACCCACGCATCGATCGGATCGTTGACGTAGTTGTAGTCGATGCCAAGCGTATAGAGGGTACGCCCGAGCAGGCCGATGTCGATGCGGCCGAACACCTGCCAGATCGTGCCGACCACGTTCCACGGTATCAGCAGCGGCAGCGCCATCAGCACGAGGCAGACCGGCACGCCCCAGCCCTTGCGCGGCATGTTGAGCGCGATGAAGATGCCAAGCGGAATCTCGATCGCCAGGATGATGGCCGAAAAAGCGAGATTGCGGCCCATCGCCAGCCAGAACCTGTCGGAGCTGAGTATCTCCTCGAACCATTCGGTGCCGGCCCAGAAGAACTGGTTGCCGCCGAACGTGTCCTGCACCGAATAGTTGACGACCGTCATCAGCGGGATGACGGCCGAGAACGCCACCAGCAACAGCACCGGCAGTACCATGAACCAGGCCCGATTGTTCCAGGTCTTCTCCATGGTCAGCCCTCCGTCGCTATCCGCCAGGAATCGGCATAGAGATTGATCCCCGCCGGATCGAAGCTCACCTTCGGATCGGTGGGAATGTCTTCGTCCTCATTGAGAATCGCCGCGATCTCGCGGCCTTCGAGCATAACCCGGACGATCCGGTAGCGACCGACATCCTCCACCTTGTTGATCGCAACCGGCATGCCGCTGCGCCCCACGCGCACGAATTCGGGCCGGATGCCGAGTTCGATAGCGCCTGCCGGCTTGCCGGCCGGTGCGGCGGGAAGCTGGATCGTCTGGCCGCCGAGCTGCGCCCGCTGGCCGTCGAGCGCGACCGGCAGCACGTTCATGCCCGGCGAGCCGATGAAATAGCCGACGAAGGTATGCTTCGGCCGCGAGAACAGCTCGTCCGGCGTACCGATCTGCACGATATCGCCCTCATACATGACGACGACATCGTCGGCGAAGGTCAGCGCCTCGGTCTGGTCGTGCGTGACATAGACCATGGTGTAGCCGAAGCGCCGATGAAGCTGCTTCAACTGCGAGCGCAGCACCCATTTCATGTGCGGATCGATGACCGTCAGCGGCTCGTCGAACAGGATGGCGTTGACGTCGGAACGCACCAGCCCGCGGCCGAGCGAGATCTTCTGCTTCTGGTCGGCCGTGAGCCCCCGGGCCTTGCGCTGCGCCCATTCCTGCAGGTCGATCATCTCGATGATCTCGCGGACCTTGCGGTCGATCTCGTCCGCCGGCACGCCGCGATTGCGCAGCGGAAAGGCCAGGTTGTCGTAGACCGTCATCGTGTCGTAGATGACAGGAAACTGGAACACCTGCGCGATGTTGCGCTCCTGCGTGGAAAGCCGGCTGACATCATTGCCGTCGAAGAGGATGCGGCCTTCCGACGGCGCCACCAGCCCGGAGATGATATTGAGCAGCGTGGTCTTGCCGCAGCCCGAAGGCCCGAGCAGCGCATAGGCCCCGCCGTCGCGGAAGGTGTGATGCATCTCCTTCAGCGCATAGTCGGCCGGGCCCTGCGGCTTCGGCCCGTAGGAATGGCGGATATGGTCGAGGTCGATCCGTGCCATCTCTTCCCCTCAGGCCGCCTGCGCCATGCGGCCGCTGCTATCGAAAACCATCAGATGCCGCGGGTCGACATAGGCGTCGATCGTCTGGTCGGGTTCGAAATTGTGAATGCCCCGCGCCAGCATCACCCACTTTTCATCGGCCACGGCCAGGTGCACGAAGCTCTCGGAGCCCGTGATCTCGGTCACGGTCACCTTGGCCTTCACCGCTACCGCCCGGTCGTCGGCTGGCGCCAGCGTGAGATGATGCGGCTGGAAGCCGATCGTGTAGGGCCCGTCGGCGATGCCCGCCAGATGGGCCGGCGCCGGCAGGCTCAACCCGCCGTCCAGTTCGAACCGGTTTCCCCTCTTGGTCAGCAGCATCGTGTTGAGCGGCGGATCGGCGAAGGTCATCGCCGTGAGCAGGTCCTTGGGCTTGCGGAACACTTCAATAGTCGGGCCGAACTGCGTCACTCGTCCTTCCGACAGGGTCGCCGTGTTGCCGCCCAGAAGTAGCGCCTCCGACGGCTCGGTGGTCGCGTAGACGAAGATCGCGCCCGACTGCGAGAAGATGCGCGGCAGCTCGGCGCGCAACTCCTCGCGCAGCTTGTAGTCGAGATTGGCCAGCGGCTCGTCGAGCAGCACCAGCCCCGCATTCTTGACGATGGCGCGGGCAAGCGCGGTGC
>JAEWFU010000193.1 GCA_023388675.1 Pseudomonadota bacterium
ATCAGATCGGCCCCGCAACGTGGGATCGCCTCGCCCCAGTTGCGGGCATACGCCTCGAAATCCTCCTTCCGGAAAGGATCGATCTCGTAGCGGATGAAGCAGGTGATCGTCATGTCGTCTCCTTTTCTCGATCAAGCTTCGACGCGGAACGAAGCGTTTCGGTGCCCCACCGTGCAATGATTCAGCGCCATGGCGGCTTGCGGCACTCGCGCTCCGCCATGCGGCGGGTGATGCCGATGTCCCTGAGCATCCGGTCGTCGAGCGCGGCAAGGTCGAGGCGCTGCCGGTGGCGATCGTTACAGCGCCAGAGCCGGCGCAGCAGCGCGATAACGCAGCGACCGGGCGATACCGGCCCGGCCTCGGCAGCGGAACGGATCGGCAGTAGGGGCACGGAGGCTGGTGGCATGGTGAAGCTCCTTTGAGCAACACCCTACCGATTGCGTGACGACAATGCTTCGACTACCATCAAACCATGATTGTAGAGCAACCAGCCGGGAGGCATCGATGAGGGAAGGTCCGGATCTGTCGCGGGTCGCAGCGCTGGTGGGCGATCCTGCCCGCGCCAACATGCTGTCGGCGCTGATGGGCGGTACGGCGCTGACGGCCAGCGAGCTGGCGCTCGAGGCGGGCGTCAGCCTGCCGACGGCGAGTTCGCATCTGGCCAAACTGTGCGATGGCGGCCTCGTGCGCGTCGCCGCGCAAGGCCGCCATCGCTATTTCGCGCTCGCCGGCACGCAGGTCGCCTTGATGATCGAGGCTATATCCGGCGTGGCGGAGGCCGTCGGCCCCCGGCGCACCCGCCCCGGCCCGCGCGACAAGGCAATGCGCGAGGCGCGGGTCTGCTACGATCATCTCGCCGGCGAGCGTGGCGTCGCGCTGTTCGACCACCTGCTGGCGCGCGGGCTGCTGGTGGAGGACGCCGAACGGCTTGCGCCCAGCGAAACCGGCCGGCGCTGGTTCGAGGCGCTCGGCATCGATGTCGACGCGCTCAAGCAGGCGCGCCGCCCGATGTGCCGGGCCTGCCTCGACTGGAGCGTGCGCCGGTCGCATCTGGCCGGCAGCCTGGGTGCGGCCATGCTGGACACCATCACAGCGCGTGGCTGGGCACGGCGCGACAAGGACAGCCGCGCCGTGATCTTCACCCAGACGGGCCAGCGCGCGTTCGAGCGGTTGCTGGCCGATTGACCATTGGAGGTTGACCCTGCCGGCCGGGCACTTCAATCTGGGCGTGGGGACCGGAACAGCCTTTCGGTGGGAGGTGGCGTTTCGTGCGCGCAGACGCGATACACAGGGCGCTCGACGCCTGTTACGAAGCGGTTTCGGAGCCTGAGCTCTGGCAGGGCGCGCTGCACAACCTCGCCTCCTCACTCGATTCCGCCTGCGCCATGTTCTACCCCAAGGATGTCGGCGAACAGGCAACGCTGGTGCCTTCATCCGTTCATTATGCCGACCTGCTCGAAGACTATGTCGCCGGCGGCTGGTACGACAATCACTACCGGGCCGAGCGCGGCTGGCCGCTGCTGGAGACGCATCCGACCGGCGTGCTGATCGAGCACGACCTCGCCACCGACGAGGAGCGCCGCAAGCTCGCCCACTACCACGATTTCTATTTGAAATGGGGCTATCCCGGCTTCGCGGCGATCGGTTTCCGCGTGGAAGGCCAGCGCTGGTGCCTGCCGCTGCTGCGCTCCGCCAGTCAGGGACATTTCTCGCGCGAGGAAGCGCACTTTTTCGCCCGCCTCGGACCCGACCTGCGCCGGATGATGCACCTCAGCGAGCAGTTCGCGCAGGCGCGCGCCGCGACCGGCGTCGAGGCGCTGGCGCATATCGGCCGCGCGGCCATGTTGCTCGACTGGCAGGGCCGGGCGATCGAAATCAACGCACGCGCCGAAAGCCTGCTGGCCTCGGCATCGGACACGATCGTCATCCGCGACGGCCGGCCACGCGCGGTCCATGCCGGCAGCGACAGACAGTTGCAGGCGCTTCTGGGAGACGCCGGCAGCAACGGCCACCGCCGCCAGCGCGCGGCCGAGGCCTTGCCTGTGCGCATCGAGCGGCCCGACGGCCTGCCCCTGATCGCGGAGCTGGTCTCCGTACGCGGGCTCGTCGCGCCGGTGTCCATGCGGGCCTTCGCCATCCTGCTCCTGAGCGACCCGCACGAGCGGCCGCTCGCGGACACCGAGCGCTTGCGGCGGGCTCTGGGGCTTACGCCTGCCGAGGCGCTGCTGGCAGGCGCGATGGCGGAGGGCCGGAGCCTCGAAAGCTGCGCCGACGAGCTCGGCATCGCCATCGGCACGGCGCGCCAAAGGCTCAAGGCGATCTTCGCCAAGACGGGCACCCACCGCCAGGGCGAACTGGTCGCGCTGCTCAGCCGCCTGCTGCGCTAAGCTGCCGCACCGCGACACTCCGCCCCTGCGACAGGCGGCACCTTTGACCGGATGGCCGCTACGTCCTAACGTTGCAGCCGGGAGCCAAATGGAGCCGGAAGCCGGTCATGGACGCGCTTATTCTTTCCCGCCTGCAGTTCGCTGCGAACATCTCGTTCCACATCCTCTTTCCGACGATCACCATCGCGCTGGGCTGGGTGCTGCTGTTCTTCAAGCTGCGCTACAACGCCACCGGCGACGCCGCCTGGATGCGCGCCTATTTCTTCTGGGTAAAGGTGTTCGCGCTCTCCTTCGCGCTCGGCGTCGTCACCGGCATCACCATGAGCTTCCAGTTCGGCACCAACTGGCCGGGCTTCATGGAGACCGTAGGCAACATCGCCGGCCCGCTGCTCGCCTACGAGGTACTGACGGCCTTTTTCCTTGAGGCGGTGTTCCTCGGCATCATGCTGTTCGGCTTCCGCCGCGTATCGAACCGCGTCCACACGCTCGCAACCTTCCTCGTCGCCTTCGGCACCACACTGTCGGCGTTCTGGATCCTCGCGCTGAACTCGTGGATGCAGACGCCGACGGGCTTCGAGATGCGCGACGGCGTCGCCTTCCCGGTCGACTGGTGGGCCATCGTCTTCAACCCCTCCTTCCCCTACCGTCTCGTCCATATGTTGTTGGCTTCCGGCCTGACGGTGGCTTTCCTCATCGCCGGCCTGTCGGCGCTGCGGTTCCTGGCAGGCGACCGGGCCGAATCGATGTGGAAGGCGCTGCGCACCGGCGTCTTCCTGGGCGCCGCGCTCATTCCAATCCAGATCTTCGCCGGCGACCAGCATGGCCTCAACACGCTGGAACACCAGCCGCAGAAGGTCGCAGCCATGGAGGCCAACTGGGAGACGCGGGGCAACGTACCGCTGGTGCTGTTTGCATGGCCGGACGAGGAAGCCCGCGAGAACCGTTTCGAGATCGCCGTGCCCAACGGCGCCAGCCTCATCCTCAGGCACAGCCTCGACGGCGTGGTGCCGGGCCTCAACGACTATATCGGCGAGCACCCTCCCGTCGCGCCGGTGTTCTGGGGCTTCCGCATCATGGTCGGCGTCGGGCTGGCGATGCTGGCGCTGTCCTGGGCGACATCGTGGTTCCTGTGGCGGCGCGGCGCGATGCCGAGGCTGCTCGCCTATGCCTACACGCCGATGGCCTTTTCCGGTTGGGTCGCCACGCTCGCCGGCTGGTACACCACCGAGATTGGCCGCCAGCCATGGCTGGTGACCGGGGTGCTGCGCACCGAGGACGCCGTCGGGCCGATTGCTGCGTCCCATGTCGGCTTCACGCTCGCCATCTACGTCGTGCTCTATATCGTGCTGATGATCGTCTATCTCGGCGTGCTTACCCACCTGGCGCTCAAGGCGGCCAAGGACGGCGACCAGTCCCCACTCCCCGGCGTCGAAGACCGCGCCCTGACGCAACCTATGGCGGGGGAGTGAAGTTCACCATGATACTGAAAAGCCCCGCTCCGTCGCGCCCCCCTCTGTCCTGCCGGACATCTCCCCCACAAGGGGGGAGATCAGCCGGCCTCATGGCTTTCGCCAATCGTCAGCGTTGCAGAAGGAACGTTGAGCGTGAAGCTGCCGATCTCCCCCCTTGTGGGGGAGATGTCCGGGAGGACAGAGGGGGGCAACGTAGAGCACCGGCGCCTCTATGGGAGAACAATCTATGACCCTCGACTGGCCCACCCTTCTCCCTCTCGTCTTCGCCGGACTGATGGGCGTGGCGATCCTGGTCTATGTCGTGCTCGACGGCTTCGACCTCGGCATCGGCATCCTGTTCGCCGCATCCGACG
>JAEWFU010000209.1 GCA_023388675.1 Pseudomonadota bacterium
GGTTGCTGCGCTCTATGTCATGCATGTCGCGCGCAAGGCGGGCGAAATCTGACGCGGAGGACAGCGGCTTGGCGCAAAGGGTGATCGGCATTGCCGGGTGGAAGAATTCCGGCAAGACGACGCTGACCGAACGCCTCGTGGCCGAACTTTCGGCGCGCGGCTGGTCCGTGTCGACCGTCAAGCGCGCGCACCACGACGCAGACATCGACAGCGAGGGAACCGACAGTTTCCGCCATCGCAGCGCCGGTGCTGCCGAGGTGATGCTGGTGACGCCCTTGCGTTGGGCGCTTATGCACGAACTGCGCGACGAGCCCGAACCTGATCTTCAGGCGGTGCTCGCGCGGCTTTCCCCCTGCGATCTCGTAATCGTCGAGGGTTACAAGAGTAGTCCGCATCCGAAGATCGAGACGCGTCGGACGGCAGCGAAAGACAAAACGCCCCTACCCTCATCCAGCAACGTGATCGCCATCGCCGCCGACAATGCAATCGACGGTGCCACGGTGCCGGTGTTCGATCTCGACGCCATTGCGATCATCGCCGATTTCATCGAGGCGGCCGTCGGCCTGCGCTGATCACGAAGATGCCGCAGCGGAAGCATTTCGCGATTGCAATCCTGCTGAAAACAATGGGAATATCGCCCTCAAAGTGCGCGACAAGCCGCACTTGAGACGATCGCCGCCCCCGCACAGGCGCGGCGTATCCATAAGCAGAGAGGAACATTATGCGTATTTCTTCACGAGTTTCGCTGGCCCTGTCGGCCGCGGCCCTTGCCCTTACCATCGGCGCAGCGCAGGCGCAGGAGAAACTCCGGATCGGCACCGAAGGCGCCTATCCGCCCTTTAACAACCTCACCGCAGACGGCCAGCTCGTCGGATTCGACATCGATATCGCCAAGGCCCTTTGCGAAGAGATGAAGGTCGAGTGCGAATTCATCACCCAGGATTGGGACGGCATCATTCCAGCGCTCCAGGCAAACCGGTTCGACGCCATCATCGCCTCGATGTCGATCACCGAGGAACGGCTGAAGCAGGTCGACTTCACCAACAAATACTACAACACGCCTCCGGCGATCGTGGCGCCGAAGGACACCGACATCGCCGGCGTCTCGCCTGAAGATCTCGCTGGCAAGACCATCGGCGTCCAGGGCTCCACCACGCACTCCAACTACTCGGAAGCGACCTATACCGACAGCGACGTGAAGCTCTACCCGACCGCCGACGAATACAAGCTCGACCTCATCAACGGTCGCATCGACGCCGCCAATGACGACGTCACCGTGCTTGAGGAATGGCTGGCGACCGAGGAAGGCGCCTGCTGCAAGATCGTCGGCACGATCACGCCGGTGGAAGATATTCACGGCCCCGGTGCCGGCATCGCCATCCGCAAGGGCGAAGACGAGTTGCGCGAGCGTTTCAACGCCGCGATCGACGCCATTCGGGCCAACGGAAAGTACAAGGAAATCAACGACAAGTACTTCTCCTTCGATGCTTATGGCAGCTAAACGGTTCGGTTACTGACCTGATCGGCCGGAGGCGGCGGGCGACTGTCCGCCGCCTTCGCGCAAAGCGCCAACCGCAAGCTTGAAGAACGCGGCCGCATGGAGACAACGCTCAAACTGCTCGGATTCGGAGCGGAAGGCTGGGGCGACGAGATCGCTTCGGGCGTGCTCGTCACCGTATCGCTGGCGCTCGCCACGCTGCCGCTGGGGCTCGCGGCCGGCTTCCTGATTGCGCTGGCCAAGCAGTCGCAGGAGCGCTCGCTGCGCCTTGCCGCAAACATCTACACCACCATCTTCCGCGGCCTGCCGGAGCTGTTGACGCTGTTCCTCGTGTTCTACGGTGTCCAGCTGGGCGTGCAGCGCCTCGTCGCATTGTTCAACCCCGGCGCCACCATCGAGATCAACGCGTTTGCCGCCGGCATGGTGGCGCTCGGCGTCGTCTTCTCCTCCTATGCCAGCGAAGTGTTCCTGTCGGCCTTCCGCGCCATCCCGCGCGGCCAGTACGAAGGCGGCTACGCGATCGGCCTGTCGAACTGGCAGACGATGCGGCTGGTCGTGCTCCCGCAGCTCGTCCGGATCGCCCTGCCCGGCCTGTCGAACCTTTGGCTGATCCTGCTCAAGGATACCGCACTCGTCTCGGTGATCGGCCTGTCGGACATCATCCGCCAGTCCGGCATCGCAGCGCGCGTCACCAAGGAGGCGTTCCTGTTCTTTGGCGTCGCCTGCCTGCTTTATCTGGTTCTGGCGATCCTTTCCTCCTTCGCATTCGGGCTCATCGAGCGCTGGGCCGGCCGCACGGAGCCGGCGCGATGAGCAACACCGCAGGCCGGATCATCGAGACGATCGAACGGCCGCCGCCGCCCGCGCGACAATGGACCGGGCAGCGCATCGCCGGTCATGTTTTCATGGGCTTCTGGGTGCTGGCGGCACTCGGTCTCGCGACCTTCCTCGCAGGCGCGTGGGACAGCGAGCTGTTCGCGCGCTATGCACCCAACTACGTCTCCGGCCTGATCGTCACCATCCAGCTCGTGCTGATCTCGATCCTGCTCGGCGCGCTGCTTTCCGTGCCGGTTGCCTATGCGCGCACCTCGCGCAACAAGTTCCTGGCATGGCCCGCCTATGCCTATGTCTATTTCTTCCGCGGCACGCCGCTACTGGCGCAGACCTTCCTCATCTACTACGGGCTCGGCTCGTTCCGGCCGCAGCTCGAGGCGCTCGGCTTGTGGACCTTCTTCCGCGAGGCCTGGTATTGCGCCGTTCTCGCCTTCACGCTCAACACCGCCGCCTATCAGGCCGAAATCCTGCGCGGTGCGGTGCAGAGCGTGCCGCGCGGACAATGGGAGGGCGCGGCGTCGCTTGGCCTTCACAAGTTCCAGACGCTGCAGAAGATCGTCCTGCCGCAGGCGCTCATCGTCGCGCTCAGGCCCTATGGCAATGAAATCATCCTGATGATCAAGGGCTCGGCCATCGTTGCGATCATCACCGTCTACGACCTGATGGGCGAGACGCGCCGCGCCTATTCGCGCACCTTCGATTTCCAGACCTATATCTGGGCCGCCGTCATCTACCTTGCGATCGTGGAAACGCTGCGTAACATTATCGACTGGATCGAGCGCCGCATCACCAGACATCTCAAGCGCTGACGCGGCTTTTCAGCACCGTATCGAATGAAAGGGAGCCGGCATGGCCAAAGTTGCATTTCTGGGATTGGGCGTGATGGGCTATCCGATGGCCGCGCACCTGAGGAACAAGGGCGGGCATGACGTCACTGTCTACAACCGCACCAAGGCCAAGGCTGAGAAATGGGTGGACGAGCACGGCGGCGAGATGGCTCTGACGCCGGCGACCGCAGCGGCCGACAAGGATTTCGTCTTCGCCTGCGTCGGCAATGACGACGATCTGCGTTCCGTCACTCTCGGCGCGGATGGCGCTTTCGGGGCGATGAAGAAAGGCGCGATCTTCATCGACAACACCACGGCCTCGGCCGAAGTGGCCCGCGAGCTGGACGAGGCCGCAAAGGAGCGCGGTCTCGGCTTCGTCGATGCGCCCGTTTCAGGCGGCCAGGCGGGCGCGGAAAACGGCGTGCTGACGGTGATGTGCGGCGGCGATGAAGCCACCTTCGACAAGGCCAGGCCCGTAATCGACGCCTATGCGCGCATGGTCGGGCTGATGGGGCCGGCAGGCGCCGGCCAGCTCACCAAGATGATCAACCAGATCTGCATCGCCGGCCTCGTTCAGGGGCTGGCCGAAGGCATCCACTTCGGCAACAAGGCCGGGCTCGACATCGAGAAGGTCATCGACGTCATC
>JAEWFU010000213.1 GCA_023388675.1 Pseudomonadota bacterium
TGCTGGTTAGGGCTGCGGCGATCTGGTCGAGAAGTTCACCGCTCATCCGTGGTTCTCCCGTTCCGGCCGCCACTCCTCGATGCCAATGGTCGCCGGCTTCGGCTGTCATTGATGACGACGTGCGTCCTTCGAGGCTCGCTCCGCTCGCACCTCAGGATGAGGGAGGTCGTGCGTTGCTCCAGCAAGCTCGTGGGCTCGAGGGTTGTTCTCTTGACGTGCATCGAGCTCGCCGAGGGTGGATTCGATCAACCCACCTCCCTCATCCTGAGGTGCGAGCGGAGCGAGCCTCGAAGGACGCACTGAAACCTGAAGACCCAACGCATAACGACGGAAGGAAACGACAATGCGGGTTTATTACGATCGCGACGCCGATCTCAATCTGATCAAGGGCAAGAAGGTTGCCATCATCGGCTATGGCTCGCAGGGCCGCGCCCATGCCCTCAACCTGAAGGACTCGGGTGCCAAGGAAATAGCGGTTGGTCTCAAGTCCGGCTCCGCCACCGCCAAGAAGGTGGAGGCTGACGGCCTCAAGGTCATGACCGTTGCCGAAGCCGCGGCGTGGGCCGACCTGATGATGATGGCGACGCCGGACGAACTGCAGGCCGACATCTACAGGAACGAAATCGCGCCCAACATCCGCGATGGCGCGGCGATCGCTTTTGCGCACGGCCTCAACGTGCATTTCGGCCTGATCGAGCCGAAGGACACGATCGACGTCGTCATGATCGCGCCGAAGGGGCCTGGTCACACCGTGCGCGGCGAATATCAGAAGGGCGGCGGCGTGCCCTGCCTCGTGGCCGTCAACCATGACGCGTCTGGCAACGCGCTCGACCTCGCGCTGTCCTACGCCTGTGGCGTCGGCGGCGGCCGCTCCGGCATCATCGAGACCAACTTCCGCGAGGAGTGCGAGACCGACCTGTTCGGCGAGCAGGTGGTGCTCTGCGGCGGCCTCGTCGAACTCATCCGCGCCGGTTTCGAGACACTGGTGGAGGCCGGCTATGCGCCCGAGATGGCCTATTTCGAGTGCTTGCACGAAGTGAAGCTGATCGTCGACCTCATCTACGAGGGCGGTATCGCCAACATGAACTACTCGATCTCCAACACCGCCGAATGGGGCGAATACGTTTCGGGCCCGCGTATCATCACCGAGGATACCAAGAAGGAGATGAAGCGCGTCCTGAAGGACATCCAGACTGGAAAGTTCACCTCCGAATGGATGCAGGAGTATCGGGCCGGCATGTCGCGGTTCAAGGGTATCCGCCGCAACAATGACGAGCACCAGATCGAGGAAGTCGGCGCGAAGCTGCGAGCGATGATGCCGTGGATCGCCAAGAACCAGTTGGTCGACAAGGCCCGCAACTAGGCGGCGCCGTCGTTTCCGCCTGCCGCAGGGATTGTACCCGGTGCGGGCGGTAAAGCATTGCGAAACCTCATCGAGCCGCGGCCCACACCGCGGCTCGATTTTTTGCTAGATTGCGATTCGCGGGCGGGCGCGTTGGAGGACGCAATGAAGGTCGATTCCGCGCTTGAGCTCCAGGCCCGCATTTTCTCGCAGATTTTCGAGTTCGTCGAAGCGCCGGTGGTTGCCGGCATGGAATATCCGTCGCCCGGCCTTTTTCTCGATCCGGCACTTCTGGAAACGAAGGCGGCCCGGCCGCGCAAACCCAGGCACCGCGCCGTCGAGGACATCGCGCTCGGCGTGACGACGGGTGACGGGACCGACGACGCCAAACTGGCGATCCTCGTTCAGGACAGGCGCAAGGTTGCCTGCTCCATGGTCGAGCAGGCTGTCGAGGCTGCCCGTGGCGAGGCGGAGGTGCTCTATATCGGCCGGCAGAAGCCGCTATGGACCATGGCGCGCAACGATCCGCTCAGGCTCGGTTGCAGCATCTCGCCGACAATCGTCAAATACGCCGGCACGTTCGGTTGCTTCTGCCGCGACAACGAAAGCGGCAATGTCGGCATCCTGTCCAACAACCACGTGCTCGCCGACGTCAACAGCACGCCGGTCTCCACCCGGATCATGCAGCCCGGCGCGCGCGATGGGGGCCGGCCGGGGCCGGACGACATTGCCGAGTTGACGCGCTTTGTTCCGATCCAGTTCGGCGGTTTCCCGAATCCGGTCGATGCTGCTTTTGCTACCCTCATCGATCACGGCCGCGCCGAAGACAGGACGACGCTCTTCGACAGCGCCGACGAGCCGCAGCCGGCTGTCACCCTTCAGCCTGCATCGCCCGTCGGTGCGATGCCCGGCATGACGGTGCTCAAGACCGGCCGCACCACGCGCCACACGCGCGGCATGGTGCGCGCCGTCAACGTCAACAATTTCCTGGTCGACGTGGGCATAGGCGTCGCCCGCTTCGACAACCAGATCGTCATAGAGACGGCCGCGCCCCCGCAGCCTTTCGGCAGGCCGGGCGACAGCGGGTCGCTGATCGTCGACGACGAGGGCAGGCCGGTCGCGCTGCTTTTTGCAGGCTCGGCCTCCGGCGGCGCGGGCAATGTTGGAATTACAGGGGCAAACCCTATATCATCCGTGACTGCTCAACTGGGAGTGACCTTGGTCTGAGGCATCGAATGGTTGCCACGAAACACTCGATGGAAGAAGCCATCGAGATACAGAAGGCCTTTGAACGGCGCTTCGCCGGCAATGGCGAACTGCTGAGCGTCGGTATCGGGCTCAACGGCTCCATGGACGATCTGGCCATCAATGTCTGCGTGTCCCGTCCCAAGGAAGCGGAACATCTGCCCAAGACGTTCGACGGGCTGGACGTCGTCGTCGACGTCATCGGTGCCGTCCGCGCGTTTTAGGCTGTAAGATCTGCAAACTCCGAGAAGAGGCCGGAAGCCCGCTTCCGGCCGTTCTGTTTCGGCACAGCGCGTCTGGCACGTCTTTCGCTGGGGAAGACGGAATCGAAGCAGGGGAGTTTCGCAATGGAACCCATCACGACCAAGTCGATCGGCCTCGATGGCGAGGTTTTCGAGGAGCGGCGGCGTGAGATACGTCGGCGCGCGCTCAAGGGTGCAACACTCACCTTCAACGGCGGCTATGGCGCTTTCGAATGTGTGGTTCGCAACATTTCGGAGGGCGGAGCCAGGCTCACATTCGGGGAGGCTTCGGCCGTCCCGGCCCGGTTCGACCTGGCCATATCGGGCGATGGTCGCAGCAGGGCAGCCAGTGTCCGCTGGCGCTCGCTCACCGACATAGGCGTGGAATTCGAGGCAGTCTGAGGCAAAAAAAAGCCCGAAGCGGATGAACGCTTCGGGCATTTCGGTTTCAAACTGCCTCAATAGTAGGGCGACACGCACTCGCGGCGCGGCCCGTTATAGGGCTGGTAGCTGTTGTCATACGCCCTGTACGACCGCCAGCGCGCCTCGCACCAGCGATAGTGGGCAGCCGACAGCCGATAGCCCGGGCGTGGCCGGTAGCGGGGTGCCGGCGCGATGTGGAACTCGATGCCCGGGCGCGGCCGGTAGTGGCGACGATGGCGCCAGCGGTCGTCGTCACGCCAGCCACGGCGATCGCGCCAGTCGCGGCGATCACGCCAGTCACCGCGATTACGCCAGCGCTCGCCGTCTCTGCTCCAGTGACGCCGGTCGTTTTCACCTTGCACGAGCTGGATTGTCGGATTGTGCGCGCTATCGGCAGTTGCCGAGGCCGTGTTGAGTGCAGCCGCTGGAGAGGCCATGGCGCCCGAACCCAGCCCAAGACATACCGCCGCAGCGAGAGCAAAGGCAGCGACTTTGTGTTTCATGGTTATGCTCCTTGGTGTAGCCCAGCCCACCCCTTCATGGCGCACACTATCGCTGCGGGCGGATGAACGGGCGATGAACGCAAATTAACGTTTTGAAGCCGATTTCGTTGCCGGACGGTGCTTGCATTCGCGCGTGCGGTTGGGTCAAGTGCCGTTCATGTCGCTTCGCCTTGCCACCTTCAATGCCGAGAACCTGATGAACAGGTTCGACTTCTCGGGTTTCCGCAATGAACTGCACCAGGACAGGGTGCTGTCGCTCTACGAGATCAAGGACGAAGCCGAATACCGCCAGCTCGAGCGCGCCCGCGCGATCGCGCATACCGACGACACCCGTCAGCTCTCCGCACTGGCGATTGCCGCGGCCCGCGCCGACATATTGTGTCTTCAGGAGGTCGACAACATCGAGGCGCTCCGCGCCTTCGAATACGGTTATCTGTTCAAGATGATCGGCCAGGGCTACCGCGAGAAATACACCACACAGGGCAATGACGGGCGCGGCATCGACGTCGCCGTCATGGTGCGCGACCAGACCGTCCACGGCCAGCCGATCGAGTTCGTCTCGATGCGCAGTCATGCGCATTTGACCTATGCCGAGCTCGACCTGTTCACGCCGGGGCTGGCGGAACTGGGCGAGCAGCCGCATGAGCGCATCTTCCGGCGCGACTGCCTGGAGCTCGACCTGCGCGTTGGTGGCAAGCCGATCACGATCTACACGGTCCATTTCAAATCCATGGGCAGCCCGCGCAACGGGCTGAACGGCCGCGATGCGACGATGCCGGTCCGCTTTGCCGAGGCCGCCGCGGTACGCCGGATCATCGAAAACCGGTTCGGCGTCGATCATGCCGCGGACAAGCGCTGGGCGATCTGCGGCGACTTCAACGACTATCGCGAGCGCGTCGTCATCACCGGCGACGCGCACAACGGATTCGCGTTCGAGCCGGTCCGCGAGGCGCGCTCCAGCATCGATGTGCTCACCGCTGGCGACTTTTGTGAGAACGTGGTCGAGCGCAGGGCCGAAATCGACCGCTGGACGCTCTACCACACGCGGGGGCCAGCCGAACGGCACCTCTGCCAGCTCGACTACATCATGCTGTCGCGCGGTCTTGCACGGCGAAACGCTGCGGCGATGCCGGAGATCGTGCGCGCCGGCCAGCCCTTCCGTACGCCTTTCCCGCCGGGGCAGGAGGTGGAGCGTTTTCCTCGGACCGGCTGGGACCGGCCGAAGGCCTCCGACCACTGTCCCGTCGTCGTGGAACTCGACATCGCATGAGCTTCGACCTTCCCGCCGACGTCATTCTTCCGGTGCGAAACGTTTCCGTGCGGCTCGATCCCGCGCCGCACCCGTTCGGCGTCGCGAATGAAGAGGCGATCGCGCAGCACTGGCGGCGCGCGGTGACCGCCAATCCGGCGCTTTTCAACGGCGAGGTGGCCTTGCTTTCGAGCCTGCGGATGGAAGATAGCGACCTGATCGGGCGCTGCCATATCGTCCGTTATGCCACCTTCCTCTACTGGCGCAGCCTGCGGCCGATCAGCGGGGCAGGGCACGCCTACACCCACGCCATGCTGGTCAGTGCCGACAATGCGCTGGTGGCGATCCGCATGGGGCGATCGACCGTCAACGCCGGGCTGGTCTATTTCGCTGCGGGTTCTTTCGAACCGATCGACTTCCGCGATGGCCGGGCCGACCTCGAATTCAACATGCATCGCGAGGTCGGCGAGGAAACCGGTATCGACCTTTCCGGTGTGCCGCACGAGGCGCGTTATCACCTCTTGTCGAAAACGACCGGCACCGTGCTCTTCCGCCGCTATTTCCTTGACCGGTCGGCCGACGAACTCGCCGGGGAAATCCGCCGCCATGTTGCCGCCGAAGACGATCCCGAGATCGAGGGCCCGGTCATCATCCGCGATCCCAACGACCTGCCGGACCGTCTGGCAGCCCAGATGCCGGGCCTGATCGAATGGCATTTTCAGGAGCGAATAGGGAGTAGGGAATAGCGAATAGCAGGGAAGCGCACGCTAGCATTTTCCCTACTCACTACTCCCTATTCGCTTTCTCACTCATGGCGCAGCGCGTCGATCGGGTCGAGCCGTGCGCCGCGCAGGGCGGGGAAGAACCCGAACACCATGCCGATCATGGCAGAGAAGCCGACGGCGAGCGCAATCACCGATAGGCTCGGCACGAACGGGATGGCCAGCGTGGTCGTGGCGACGACCGCGAGCAGCAGACCGAGCGCAATGCCGATCAGTCCGCCCAGCAGCGAAAGCACCGTGGCCTCGACGAGGAACTGCACGAGAATGTGCTTTTCATGCGCGCCGATGGCGAGCCGGATGCCGATCTCGCGCGTGCGCTCCGTCACGGACACCAGCATGATGTTCATGATGCCGATGCCGCCGACCAGCAGGCTCACCCCCGCCAGCGCCCCCAGCATGCCGGTCATCACCGTGGTCGTGCTGGTCATCGCGTCGGCGATCTGGGTCATGTCGCGCACGTCGAAATTGTCTTCCTGCCCCGGTGCGATCCGACG
>JAEWFU010000241.1 GCA_023388675.1 Pseudomonadota bacterium
AACTACGGCGTGCAGGCCGCAGGCGCATGGCTGCTGACAATGCCCTGGGGCAGGCAGATCGCCGAGATGGTGATTGGCCCCGAACGCGGCTTCGAGCCGATCAACGAGCTCCATGCCCGGTTCTGGACCACCCGCTACCCCACGGCTGCGACCTTGCCGATGGCCGCCTTGACCAACCTTGCGCGGCAGGCGCCGGTGGAGAGGGTCACCGCGCCGGCGCTCTTCATCTACTCCGATGCCGATGCCGTCGTTCGCCCCGAACTCACCCGCGAGATTGCCGCCCGCTGGGGCCAGCCGCACGAGACGATGATCGTCGAGGGGTCCGACGATCCCTCAAACCATGTCATCGCTGGCGACGCCATCTCCCCGTCGACCACCTCGCTCGTTGCCGGGCGTATCGGCGAGTGGATCGCAACGCTCAGGCGCTGACCTGCGCTGCCGCCTTTTCGGGCTTGGCGTCGCGGCAGACGAGATAGATGAGCAACGATAGCGCCAGCGTGATCGCATAGAACCAGAATAGCGCCTGATAGGCTGCTGCGGGCGCGTCGGCGGCGGTGTTCGCGGTGACGACGGCTCCGGTAGCGAACTGCATGATGCCCACCCCGCCTATCGAGAAGAAGTTGAGCATCGTCACGCCGCGCCCCGTCAGGTGCGGCGGCAGGAAGGCGCGTCCATGCGCCATCAACAGGCCGTAGCTGCCGCCGGTCAACCCGATCAGCACGAGGAATGCGGTCGTGGTGACGACGGTGGCGGCCGGATACAGCGCGATCCCCACGAGCGCCGCCAGCCCGATCGCATTGCCTGCGGCAGCCACCCATTTGCGGGTGCCGAAAAGCGTGTCGAGCGGACCATAGAGAAAGCTGCCGGCGACCATCGCCAGCGCCATGAACAGCGTCACCTGCCCGATAGCCAGCGCATCGAGCCCGTAGACATCGGAAAGATAGGGACCGGCCCAAAGCCCGCGAATGCCGGCGGCGGCCGCGTAGTTCAGCGCCACGAGCGGCAGGATCGGCCACAGCACCTTCAGGCTGAACAGTTCCAGATAGCCCGCAAAGCCGTTGTCGCCCGTCCCGTCGCCATGCCGCGCCGGATCGCGCACGAAGAACAGCACGGCAAGCGCTGTAAGCAGCGTCAAAGCGCCAAGCCCCAGCATTACGGGACGCCAGCCGAAGGTCTCGGCAGCCGCCGCCAGCGGCGAGGCGCCGATGACGTTGCCGAAAGAACCGAACCCGACCAGCCATGAGACCAGGATCGCCAGCCGCGCCGGCGAATAGGTGCGCGCGAAGATGAAGACGGAGGCCATCAGTACCGGCGCGCAGCCGACGCCGATCATCGTCATCGCGACCGTGATCATCCAGGGTTGGGTGGCGCTTGCAAAGAGCAATGCACCCCCGGCGCCGCCCAGCGAAAGCAATACGGCAGCGGTGCGTTTGGGCCCGTAGCGGTCGAGCGAAACCCCGATACCGAACTGCGAAAGCGCGAACGCCACGAACCATGCGCCGGAAGCGACCGAAAGATCGGCCTTCGTCGCGCCAAGCTCCGTGATCAGGGCCGGCGTCAGCACCGCGAGGAAGGAGCGGTAGAATTGCGAAAGGACGTAGGCGATCGCGAGCGCCGCCAATCCGGCCATGAGGCGTTTCCCGTGTTCTCTCGATACGGCCGGATGGCCGACAGGAAACGCCTTAGTGTATCGGGCCGGCCCGCGCAATTGGGCCAGCCCGCTCGCCTTTTAGGCCGCGCGCTCGGCGGGACGGCGTCCGCCATTGGTGCGGCGCTTGCCGCGGAACGGCTTCTTGCCGCCCGGCTTGCCGGCAAAAGGCTTGTTGCCGCCGGGCTTGCCACCGAATCGTTTCGGCTTGCCCTGCCCGTTGCGGGGCCGGCGCTCGCCGGCCTCGCCCGCCTCGCGGTCGTCGTTGGCCGCCTGCGGACGCGGCGCGTTCTGCTCGCTGCGCGGCCGGACCGGATCGGGCTGGTCCAGATGCGAGGCTGCCACCGGCAGCTTCATGCGGATGATGCGCTCCACCTGCCGCAGCTTCGAGCTTTCGGTGGGATCGCACAGCGTGATCGCGATGCCGTCGGCGCCGTTGCGGCCGGTACGGCCGATGCGGTGCACGTAGCTTTCCGCCTCGTCCGGCAGGTCGAAGTTCACGACATGGCTGATGCCGGGCACGTCGATGCCGCGCGCGGCGATGTCGGTCGCGACCAGAATGCGCACCTTGCCTTCGCGAAAGCCGTTCAGCGCCTTCTGGCGGGCATTCTGCGATTTGTTGCCGTGGATCACGGCGGCCTCGAAGCCGTCGCGCTCGAGGTCCTTGGTCACCCGGT
The DNA here is from genome assembly GCA_023388675.1 of Pseudomonadota bacterium. GTDB lineage: Bacteria > Pseudomonadota > Alphaproteobacteria > Rhizobiales > Rhizobiaceae > Aerobium. Next base: position 2,326 of record JAEWFU010000241.1, read on the forward strand.
CCGCGCCGTGCTTGGTGCGGGCGAAGATCAGCACCGACTTCATCGCCTCGTCGGCGAGCATGTCGGATAGGATTTTGCGCTTCTGCTTGGTGCGCGCCATCACGAGGCTCTGCTTGATCTCGCCGGCGGTCGTGCCCTGCGGGGCAACCTCGACCCGCACGGGATCCTTGAGGAGCCCGGCGGCAAGCTGTTCGATCTCGTGCGGCATGGTCGCCGAGAACAGCGCCGTCTGGCGGTCTCGGTGCGTCGCCTTCGCGATGCGCTTGACGTCATGGATGAAGCCCATGTCGAGCATGCGGTCGGCCTCGTCGAGCACCAGGAAGCGGGTCTCGGCAAGGCTGATCTGGCCCTCGCGGACGAGGTCGGTCAGACGCCCCGGCGTCGCGATCAGGATGTCGATGCCCGGTGCCATGCGCTTGACCTGCGAGAAGCGCGAAACACCGCCCAGCACCAGCGCGGTCGAGACGTGCAGTCCCTTGGAGAGCGTGCGGATCGTTTCTTCGATCTGCACCGCCAGTTCACGTGTCGGCGCGAGAATCAGCGCGCGGCAGGTGCGCGGCAGCCGCTTGGTGCCGAACCCGACGATCTTCGACAGGATCGGCAGGCTGAAGGCGGCGGTCTTGCCGGAGCCGGTCTGCGCGATGCCGAGAATGTCACGGCCTTCGAGCTGCGCCGGGATCGCCTTCACCTGGATCGGCTTCGGGTCGGTGAACCCGGCCTTTTCGGTCGACTTCAGCAGCGCGCCGATGATTCCAAGCGCAGCGAATCCGCCATTGGCTTCCACGGCATTGTTGTTGTTTTCGTTCGTCAAAATCTTCTTCTTTCAGGCGACCTGCAGCTCCATGCCGCGGCCGCGCAATATCGCGGCAGGGCGCAACCTGCCGCAGCAAATCTGTAAAGGAACGACAAGACGGCGAGGCATGGCCCCGCGCGGCTGCGCTGTCGTGCCCGCATGCTTCATGCCGCGGGGCTCATTCGCCTCTCGCCGTGTCGGGTGACAGGAAAGGGAGAAATCAGACGCAACCAGTCCATTCAAGGAAGGCCGGCAGATCCGGCCCATGCGCCTCGTGGCCCGCATATGGGACAGTTCGCCGCCGAAAGCAAATGATTTCTTGTGCAGCGCAGCAAGC
>JAEWFU010000316.1 GCA_023388675.1 Pseudomonadota bacterium
CCATCGGCAGTTCCTGAATGACTTCCTTGACGAAGCCGTTGACGATCAGCGCGATCGCCTCTTCCTCGGGAATGCCGCGCTGCATCACGTAGAAGAGCTGGTCTTCCGAAATCTTCGACGTCGTCGCTTCGTGCTCGAACTTGGCGGTCGAGTTCTTCGCCTCGATGTAAGGTACGGTGTGTGCGCCGCATTCGTTGCCGATCAGCAGCGAATCGCACTGGGTGAAGTTGCGCGCGTTCTCGGCGCGGCGGTGCGCGGAGACCTGGCCGCGATAGGTGTTGTTCGACTTGCCGGCCGAAATGCCCTTGGAGATGATGCGGCTCGACGTGTTCTTGCCGAGATGGATCATCTTGGTGCCACTGTCGATCTGCTGGTGACCGTTGGAAACGGCGATCGAATAGAACTCGCCGCGCGAATTGTCGCCGCGCAGGATGCAGGAAGGATATTTCCACGTGATCGCCGAGCCGGTCTCGACCTGCGTCCACGAAATCTTCGAGTTCTTGCCGCGGCAATCGCCGCGCTTGGTGACGAAGTTGTAGATGCCGCCCTTGCCCTGCGCGTCGCCGGGATACCAGTTCTGCACGGTCGAATATTTGATCTCGGCATCGTCGAGCGCGATCAGCTCGACCACGGCGGCGTGAAGCTGGTTCTCGTCGCGCTGCGGCGCCGTGCAGCCTTCCAGATACGAGACGTAAGCCCCCTCCTCGGCGATGATCAGCGTGCGCTCGAACTGGCCGGTGTTCTTCTCGTTGATGCGGAAATAGGTCGACAGCTCCATCGGGCACCGCACGCCCGTCGGCACGAAGACGAAGGACCCGTCGGTGAAGACCGCCGAATTGAGCGTCGCATAATAGTTGTCGGTCGTCGGCACGACGGAGCCGAGATATTTCTGCACCAGTTCGGGATGCTCGCGGATGGCTTCCGAAATCGAGCAGAAGATCACGCCCGCCTTCGCAAGCTCCTCCTTGAAGGTGGTGACGACGGATACCGAATCGAACACGGCATCGACGGCCACACGGCCGGACTTGTAGACGTTGTCGTTGGCGCCCTCGTCGTCCGCATCCTTCTCGACGCCGGCCAGGATTTCCTGCTCGCGCAGCGGAATGCCGAGCTTCTCGTAGACACGCAGCAGCTCCGGATCGACCTCGTCGAGCGACTTCGGCCCGCTCTGGTTCTTCGGCGCAGCGTAGTAGTGGATGTCCTGGAAGTCGATCTTCGGATAGGAGACGCGCGCCCAGGTCGGCTCCTCGAGCGTCAGCCAGCGGCGAAACGCGCCCAGACGCCATTCGAGCATCCATTCAGGCTCGTTCTTCTTTTCGGAAATGAACCGGATGATGTCTTCGTTCAGGCCTTTCGGGGCCTTCTCGGTCTCAATCTCGGTCTCGAAGCCGTATTTATACTGGTCCACATCGATCTTGCGGACCTGCTCGATCGTTTCCTGCACAGCAGGCATCGGCGCTCTCCATCCTTGCCGGGTTCAAGGCCCGGCAGTTGTCGATTCGCATATATATCCGCGCATATATCGCGGTATGCGGTTCATGTAGTGTGCCATTGGCAAAAATGCACCCCGCCAAGCAGGCTGATTTTGCAACGCACACATGCTTTGCCGGGCAAAAACCCGGAATTCGTCACGCCGCGCTCAGGCGGCCCGCTCTCCCCGGTCGCGGCGCGCCAGATGCGCGCGCAACGCCTGCTCGAACGCTTTCAATTCAGCTCCGCCCGTCGCGGGTCCGATCGAGACCCTCAGAGCGCCTGCCGTCTCGCCATATCCCATCGCCTTCAGCACGTGGCTCGGCCCGACCTTGCCGGAGGAACAGGCCGATCCCGCCGACAGCGAGACGCCTGCAAGGTCGAATGCGATCTGGGCCGTTTCAGCCTTGAGGCCCGGTACCGCAAAGAACAGCGTATTGCAAAGCCGTTCGACGCGGTTTCCGAAGATCGTCGCGTCCGGCGCCAGCCTGACGACGACCCGCTCGAACGCGTCGCGTATCGCGCGAATGTCATCGACACCGGCAAGACCGGCCAGCGCTTCGCGCGCCGCGACGCCGAAGCCGGCGATGCCCGGCACGTTCTCGGTGCCTGCGCGAAAGCCCTTTTCCTGGCCGCCGCCGGAGACCAGAGGCACCGGCATCATCAGGTCGGAGACGCCAACCACCGCGCCGACGCCCTTGGGCCCGCCGATCTTGTGCGAGGACAGAATCAGAAAATCGCCGTAACCTTCTGAAATATCTAGCGGTATTCGGCCTGCCGCCTGCACCGCGTCGACCACGAGCACGCCGCCATGGGCCTTCACCAGCGCGGCGATGTCGCGCACCGGCTGGATGACGCCCGTCTCGTTGTTGGCGGCATGGATCGCCACGAGGGCAAGCCCGTCCGCGCGATCGTGACCTGCCAGTTCGCGCTCCAGCGCGGCCATGTCGACGATGCCGTCGGCATCCACGCCGACGCGCGTGACCGTCTCCGGCGCGAAACGGCCACCATTGAGAATGCAGGGATGGTCGGCTGCCGAAACTATGAGGCGCGCCATGCGCACCGGCGCCTTGCCCATACGCCAGTCCGGCGACAGGAGCATCGAAGCCGCCTCGGTCGCACCCGACGTGAAGACCACATGCTCCGGCTTGCCGCGGGCCAGCGACGCCACGTCGCGGCGCGCCTCGTCTACCATGCGCCGTGCAGCGCGCCCGTCGGCATGGACGGATGACGGATTCGCGTCGACCTCCAGCGCGGCCAGCATGGCGGCGCGCGCCGTCGGCAACAGCGGTGCGCTGGCATTGTAGTCGAGATAGGCGCGGCTCGCCGCCATGACGGGTTTCAATCTCCTTCGCTCGGCATCGCTGCGTCAGGTCGGCGTTTTTCCTTGAAATTGCAAGGTCAGCCGTCCTATTTACCCGCGTTGCGAACCGGCAGGCATGTTTCGCCGCCAGTTTTGAATTGTTCTAAACTAGCTTCTAGGGTGACGGCCCTGTCCCGTCAAGACCAAGGGGCGGGATTGCCCTGATTCTGACGCGCGAGACGAGGCCGCCGGATGCGGCGTGAACTGGAGTAAGTATGCCCGAAGTGATTTTTGCAGGTCCCGCAGGCCGTATCGAGGGACGCTACCAGCCGTCCAAGGAAAAGAACGCGCCGATTGCGATCATCCTGCATCCGCATCCCCAGTTCGGGGGCACGATGAACAACAAGATCGTCTACGACCTGTTCTACATGTTCCAGAAACGGGACTTCACCACGCTGCGCTTCAACTTCCGCGGGATCGGCCGCAGCCAGGGCGAATTCGACCACGGAACGGGCGAGCTTTCCGACGCCGCGGCGGCGCTCGACTGGGTGCAGTCGCTGCACCCCGATTCCAAGACCTGCTGGGTTGCGGGCTACTCCTTCGGCGCGTGGATCGGCATGCAGCTCCTGATGCGGCGTCCCGAGATCGA
>JAEWFU010000327.1 GCA_023388675.1 Pseudomonadota bacterium
ACCGGCAGGATGACCTCCTGGAACTTCTCCGAAGAGCCCAGCGCACGGCCGCCCGAGATGATGATCTTGGCCGAGGTCAGCTCCGGACGATCGCTCTCCGACAGCTTGTTCTCGACGAAGGTCGAAAGGCCCGGATTTGCGGCTGCGGAGACCGTCTCCACAGCGGCCGAGCCGCCTTCGCCCGCCGCCTGGAAGGAGGCGGTGCGGACCGTGATGACCTTCTTGGCGTCGGTCGACTGCACGGTCTGGATGGCGTTTCCGGCGTAGATCGGGCGCTTGAATGTGTCGGGCGAGACGACCTCGATGATCTCCGACACCTGCATCACGTCGAGCAGGGCTGCGACGCGCGGCATGACGTTCTTGCCCATCGTGGTGGCGGGCGCGACCAGCGCGTCGTAGCCGCCGGCGAGCGACACCACGAGGGCCGCTGTTGGCTCGGCGAGGCGGTGTTCGAGTTCGTCGGACTCGGCCAGCAGAACCTTGCGCGCGCCCTTGAGCTTGGCGGCGGCGTCGGCGGCGGCCTTGGCGCCCTTGCCGGCGACGAGAATGTCGACGTCGGAGCCGATAGCAAGTGCAGCGGTCAGCGCCTTGGCGGTCTGGTCGGAAACGGTTGCGTTGTCGTGTTCGGCAACGAGAAGAATGGCCATTGTTAGCCTCCTAATATGGCTGCCCGGCTCCGCGGGCATCGTTGTTGCAGTCCGTGCGTCCTTCGAGGCTCGCTCCGCTCGCACCTCAGGATGAGGGGAGTGGTTTGTCGAACCCGCCCTTTCGTGGGCTCGATGCGCGACATTCCTCATCCTGAGGTGCGAGCGGAGCGAGCCTCGAAGGACGCACGATCAGGTTTCCTAGAGGACGCCTGCGGACTTCAGGCTCGACACCAGCTCGGCGACGTCCTTGACCTTGACGCCCGCCTTGCGGCCGCCCGGTTCCTCGGTCTTGAGCACCTTGAGCCGCGGCGATGCATCGACGCCGTAGTCGGCGGCCGACTTCTCGTCGAGCGGCTTCTTCTTCGCCTTCATGATGTTCGGCAGCGAGGCGTAGCGCGGCTGGTTCAGGCGCAGGTCGGTGGTCACGATGGCCGGCATCGACAGCTCCACGGTCTGCAGGCCGCCATCGACCTCGCGGGTGACCTTGGCCTTGCCGCCGTCGATCTCGACCTTGGAGGCGAAGGTGCCCTGCGACCACCCGAGAAGTGCCGCCAGCATCTGGCCGGTCTGGTTGGCGTCGTCGTCGATCGCCTGCTTGCCGAGGATGACGAGCTCCGGCTTCTCCTCGTCGACGATGCCCTTGAGCAGCTTGGCAACGGTCAGCGGCTCGGTGGTTTCGTCGATCTTGACCAGAATGCCGCGGTCGGCGCCCATGGCCAGCGCAGTGCGGATCGTCTCCTGCGCCTGGGCCGGGCCGATCGACACGACAACGATTTCTTCCGCCTTGCCCGCTTCCTTCAGACGGATTGCCTCTTCGACGGCAATCTCGTCGAAGGGGTTCATCGACATCTTCACATTTGCGAGTTCGACGCCCGACCCGTCCGACTTGACGCGGATCTTCACGTTGTAGTCGACAACCCGCTTGACAGGGACAAGAACTTTCATGCGCGTGAGACCTTTCCGAGATTTTTGTCGGAGCTGCGTAGCAGCCCCTCATGCCGATCGCTTGCCGGATACCGACATCGTCGGGACGAAACTCAGCACGTCGCGCCGCCCGCCGGGCATTGCGTGCCGTGGCCGCATGAGGCTGTAGTCATCCGCCGCGCCAGCGTCAATACGCGCTGCCGGCTCAAACCGTTTGAATTGTGCAGTAGGCCGTCAGCGCCGGCCCCAGGGCGATGGTGTATCGGCCGGTGGGGGCGGCTGCGCGGGTCTCTCGACCTCGGCTGCCTGCGGCGTGACCACCGTACGGTCCAGCAGCGGAACGTCACGGCGCCGCAGCACCAGCACCAGCACCGCGCCCGCGATGATACCGCCGACATGGGCCGCCCACGATACCTCGCCCTCGCCGTCGAGCGCGATCATCGCGAACTGGAACAGGATCCACAGCGCCAGCAGGATCCAGGCGGGAAGCCGCAGAGGCAGGCGGCCGAAGGCGAGCACCCACACTTTCACGCGCGGATGCAGGATCAGATATGCGGCGATGATGCCGGCCACCGCGCCCGACGCGCCGATCAGCGGCGCATGAGAGGTCGGAACCAGCAGGCCGTGCATGAAGGCGCCGGCCGCCGCGCAGGCGAAGTAGAAGATCAGGAACCTGAAGTGACCGAGCGCATCCTCGACATTGTCGCCGAAGACCCACAGGAACAGCATGTTGCCGCCCAGATGGAAGATATCGCCATGCAGGAAGGAATAGGTGACGTAGGTGGCGTGGTCAGGCACCAGAACCAGATTGGGCGGGCGCACGACATCATCGAACAATGTCGCCGGTATGTAGCCCAGCCCGATCACCGTGGCCTCGATGAACTGCTCGTTGGCGACGGCAGTCAGCAGATAGACGAGGCAGTTGGCCGCGATCAGCCCCAGCGTCACATATTGCAGGCGGATGCGCTTGAGCTTGTTGGCGTCGTGAAGCGGTATGAACATGGTCCCCCGCGCCCCGCCTCGGCACTGGGGGCTATCTGTTTTGTCCCGGCACCCATAACACATCGCTTTCGCCATTGTCATTGACGGCGCGGGCGGCGACGAACAGGAAATCGGAGACGCGGTTGATGTATTTGATCGCTTCCGGTCCAACGGTTTCGCCGTCCTTCAGCGAAAGCTCCACCATCAGCCGCTCGGCGCGGCGCGCGACGGTGCGTGCGAGATGAAGCGCTGCCGCTGCCGGCGAGCCGCCGGGCAGAACGAAGGTGCGCAGCGGCTTGATGTTGCGGTTCAGCGCGTCGATGTCGGCTTCCAGCCGCGCCACCTGCGAGGCGACGATGCGCAGCGGCTCGTAGCCGAGGTCCTTGCCGGTGTCGGGCGTTGCGAGGTCCGCGCCGAGATCGAACAGATCGTTCTGGATGCGGCCGAGCATCCCGTCGATCTCGGCATGGGCGCTCGCCGTATGAAGCCGCGCCATGCCGATGCAGGCATTGGCCTCGTCCACCGTCCCGTAGGAGGCAACGCGCAGGTCGTATTTGGGCCGACGCTCGCCGGAGCCCAGCGCCGTCGTGCCGTTGTCGCCGGTGCGGGTGTAGATCTTGTTGAGGACGACCATGTCGCTGTTTCCTGATGGCTCAGCCGCGCGAGAAGTAGAGCGCGAGCATGATGAAGACGAGCGCGAAGAACTGAAGCAGCACGCGGGCCTGCATCAGCTTGTTCGAGGTGTTGCCCGACCCGCCGCGCATCATGTTGACGAGGCCGCGCCCGAGAACGATCACCACGGCGACCATGAAGAGAATGGCGATGATGTTGAATACTGTCGACATGGCGTGTTTCCGATCTGGTTCAGGCGCGGGCGGCGAGGAAGCGGTATAGCATGTTTGCCGGCAGCACCCGCTTGAGCAGCGCGCCCACCTTGGCCGGCGTGGTAACCAGATAGTGGGGACGCGGGCGCGGATGTTCCAATGCGTGTTTCAGCACGTCATATACAGCTTCCGGACCGAGTTTCATCCGCGACCTGACGCCGCCTTGCCGCAGGCGCGCGAGCTGCGCCTCGTATTCCTGCCGGTGCGGCGAGGCCTCGACATCGATGTAGCGTTCGAACCATGTGAGGCCGTTGGACGGCAGTTTCGATTCGATCGGTCCGGGCTCGATCATCGAAACCTGGATGCCCGATCCGTCGAGTTCCGACCGTAGCGTCAGCATCAGACCTTCGAGCGCGAATTTCGACGCTGTATATGCGCCGCGATATTTGACCGGCACGAGGCCGAGTATCGACGAGCAGTGAACGATGCGGCCGTGACCCTGTGCCCGCATGACCGGAACGATACGCCGCGTCAGGTCGTGCCAGCCGAAGAAATTGGCCTCGAACTGCTCCCGCAAGGCCTTCACCGGCAGGTCTTCGACCGCGCCGGCCTGCGCGTGCGCGCCGTTGTTGTAGAGCGCGTCGAGGCGTCCGCCCGTGCGCGCAGTCACTTCGGCAACGAGTGTTTCGATCGAGGCGGGATCGCGGTAGTCGAGAAACAGGGCTTCGATGCCCGCTTCCTCCAAAGTCGCGATGTCTTCCGGCCTGCGCGCGGTTGCGAACACCCGCCAGCCGTCGCGCTTCAGCGCGCGTGCGCAATAAGCGCCGATGCCCGACGAGGCCCCGGTGACAATGATTGTGCGCAACTTTTCCGCCGGTCCGTTCGTATCCGTGTCGATGCTTGCCATGAAGGCGATTCCCTTCCCATATTCGAACCCGAGATACAATCGGCTGGAAAAATGCTGCGCAGACTGGTTATCATCAAGCGCGTCCTCAGTGACGCCTTAGGCCATTTCAACTACGATGACGGGTGGGCGCTCGCCAGCCATCTCGCCCTGTCGGCCCTGCTGGCGCTGTTTCCTTTCCTGATCTTCGCGACGTCGCTGGCGAGCTTTCTGGGCGCGAATGCCTTTGCCGACACGGCCGTGCATCTCATCTTCGACACCTGGCCGGAGGAGATCGCCGCACCGATCGCGCGCGAGGTGTCGAGCGTGCTGACGATCCAGCGCGGCGACTTCCTGACCATCGGTATCCTTGCGGCCGCTTTCTTCGCCTCCAACGGCATCGAGGCGCTGCGCGTCGGGCTCAATCGCGCCTATCGGGTGCTCGACCGGCGCTCGATCTTTTTCCTGCGCGCGCAGAGCCTCGCCTTCGTGCTGGTGGCGACCATCGGCTTCCTGATCGTCTCGTCTCTGCTCGTCGTGCTGCCGGTCGTCATAGGCATCGCGCAGCAACGCCTGCCATGGATCGAACCGTATATCGGGACCATCAATCTTTGGCGCATCCTTATCGCGGCCGTCATCATCGTTCTCGCCCTGATCGCGGTGCATCTGTGGCTGCCGGCGGGCAAGCGCCGGTTTCGCGAGATCGTGCCGGGGCTGATCTTCACGCTCGTCTTCTGGGTGGTCGGCTCGTCGCTGTTCGCCACCTATCTTAGTTACTTTTCCACCTATGCCTCGACCTATGCAGGCCTCGCCTCGATCATGATCGCGCTGGTGTTCCTCTACATCGTCTCCGCTATCTTCATCCTCGGCGGCGAGCTCAACGCCGCCATCAAGCGCTATCTGGATGCGCGCGCCAAGGTGGTGCAATAGCCTGCAACCGGACACCAACCCCCGGTCGGCAAACCGATAGCGATTGGTTAACGATGGCGATGCTAGCTAGATCGCGGGCGAGGCGAATAAGAACGGATTGGTGGGTCGGGCCGCTTTTCGGTGGGTTCAGACACTGAGCACTCGTGTCGCACGGTCTTCGTCGAAGGCCGGAATCCCGAAAGGTTCTGCCATGCCGAAAATGCTTTCCGCACTTATGTCCGACGACAGCGCTATCGTAGCCGCCATCGACCGGTCGCAGGCAGTCATCCACTTCGACCTCGCCGGCAACATCCTCTTCGCCAATGCCAATTTCTGCGCGGCCGTAGGCTACGAGTTGTCGGAGGTCGTGGGGCGCCATCACCGGATGTTCGTCGATGCGGCGGAAGCGGAAAGTGCGGAGTATCGCGAATTCTGGGCGCGGCTGGCGCGCGGCGAATACGACCAGCGCCAGTACAAGCGTTTCGCCAAGGGCGGACGGGAAATCTGGATCGAGGCGTCCTATAATCCGCTGTTCAGGCGCGGCAAGCCCTACAAGGTGGTCAAGTTCGCCACAGACATCACCGCGGCCCGGCAGCGAGCGGCTGAAGATGCGGGCAAGCTGGAAGCGATCTCCAAATCCCAGGCGGTGATCGAGTTCACGCCGCAAGGCGAAATTCTCACGGCCAACGACAATTTCTGCAAGACGCTTGGCTACGAGCTCACCGAAATCCAAGGCCGGCATCACCGCATGTTCTGCGACCCGGCCTATGTCGGAAGCGAGGAATACCGCCAGTTCTGGCCAAGGCTTGCCCGGGGTGAATTCATTGCCAACGAATTCGTTCGCTACGGCAAGGGCGGCAAGGAGGTCTGGATTCAGGCCGCCTACAATCCGATCGTCGACCTCGAAGGCAAGGTGGTGAAGTTCGCCACCGACGTCAGCGAGCGCATGAGCGCCGTCGTCGCGCTCGGGGGTGGCTTGCGGGCGCTTGCGGAGGGGGACCTCGAGCAGCGGCTGGAGCGCGCTTTCGTGCCCTCGATGGAACAGGTCAGGGCCGATTTCAACGAAGCCGTCGGCAAGCTCTGCGCCGCCATGCAGGCTGTCGGCCACAATGCAAGGTCGATCGCGGCCGGCGCGGAAGAGGTCCGCTCCGCCGCATCCGACCTGTCGAGGCGAACCGAGCAGCAGGCGGCCTCTGTCGAGGAGACTGCCGCGGCCCTCGAGCAGGTCACCGCGACCGTCTCCGATTCGAGCAAGCGGGCGGAGGAAGCGGGCAGCCTCGTGCGCCAGACGCGCGAGAATGCCGAACGCTCGGCCGACGTGGTGCGCAATGCCGTTTCCGCGATGGGCGAGATCGAATCGTCGTCGCAGAAGATTTCCAGCATCATCGGCATGATCGACGAGATCGCGTTCCAGACCAATCTGCTGGCGCTCAATGCCGGCGTCGAGGCAGCCCGCGCCGGCGAGGCGGGCCGGGGCTTCGCCGTGGTGGCGCAGGAGGTGCGTGGGCTCGCGCAGCGGTCGGCGAGCGCTGCCAAGGACATCAAGGAACTGATCGGCGCCTCGGGCGGACAGGTCGAGCGGGGTGTGGCGCTGGTCGGGGAAACGGGCAAGGTGCTTGAGCAGATCGTCCAGCAGGTGCAGGAGATCAACACCAATGTCGCAGCCATCGTGCAGGGTACACGCGAACAGGCGACCAGCCTTACCGAGATCAACCGGGCGGTGAACAGCATCGATCAGGGCACGCAGCAGAATGCGGCCATGGTCGAGGAATCGACTGCCGCCAGCCACTCGCTGGCGGGCGAGGCGCAATCGCTGTTCAACCTGCTGACGCAGTTCAGGACGGGGGAGGCGCCGGCCGCGTCTGCACCGCCTACGGCTTCCACGCGACCGCAACCTGCATCATCGCCTGCGCGGCAACTCGTTCGGCAGGTGAAGGGTGCGTTCGCCGGCAATGCGGCACTGGCAACCGACGACTGGGAGGAGTTCTGACGCGCCCTATCTGCGCGTCGCCATGGCGACGCCGATGGTGGTGATCGCCATGCCGACGAGCTGGACCGGGGTCAGCGTTTCGCCGAACAGCACCCAGGCGATGAGCGCCGTGACCGCGGGCACGAGATAGAAGAGCGACGAGACCTTCGACATCTCGCCCTCGCGAATCATCATCATCAAAAGGAAGATCGCGCCGATCGAAAGCACCAGCACCAGCCATGCCATGGCGAACACCAGTTCGCCGGTCAGGGTGAACTGGCGCGTCTCGAAGGCGAACGAGCCGATGGCCATCACCACGGCCGCGCCGAGATACTGCCACAGCGTCGCGGTAACGAGGTCGGCGTTGGACACGAACTTCTTCTGCCACACGGTGCCGGCGCTGATTGCCACCGCGCCGGCCAGGCACGCAGCGAATGTTGCCGGGGTTACGCCGCCGATCGCCTGGCCGATCTTCGGTGCCAGTACGATGACGATGCCGAGGAAGCCTGCGGCGAGCCCCGCCCAGTGGCGGGGCAGGATACGCTCGCCCAGCGCCCAGCCTGCCATGACGGCGGTGATCAGCGGCTGGAGGCCGATGATGAGGGCGGAAAGCCCGGCCGGCAGCCCGTGCCGGATCGCCCAGAACACGCCGCCGAGATAGACACCGTGGATCAGCGCGCCCGCAAATGCGGCATGCGCGGCCTGTGCCGGCGCCAGCTTCCTGGAGT
>JAEWFU010000353.1 GCA_023388675.1 Pseudomonadota bacterium
TGGCCGAGCGACAGGACGCAGGGGCAGAAGACGGTGCAGTTGCACGACAGCACCAGCTCCCCTTTCATCGCCCAACTTGTTTCGGCCATCGCCACCTCCTCGGCTACCACGAAACTACAAGCAGCGCGGTTGCCCAGACAAGCAGTATCGTACCGGCGAGCCGCGTCGACACCGCACCCGTCGTTTCTTTTTCCACAAGACTGAACACTGCCAACAGCGCCATCCAGAAGATGTTCATGAGCCCAACGGCGAACATCACCAGCATCAGCGCCCAGCAGCACCCCAGGCACCACAGCCCCTGTTCCGCCCCGAGGCGCAGGATGCCTGCGGGCCGCGCGCTCCAGCGCGAAAACAGCACCGTAAACGGATTGCGGCACTTTTCGAGACACGCCGCCTTCAGGCTGCTGAACTGGTAGAGCCCTGCCAGCAACAGCGCCAGCGCGGCGACCGACGCTTCGACCGGACCGAGAGCGCCGGCAATCGCGCCCGCCTGCCGCAGGGCAACGGTCAGCGCCGCGAACAGTGCGGATGCAAGAAGCCAGACGCCGAGATAGCCGGCGACCAGCACCAGCGGATGCGCCACCGGCTCCCCCTTGCGGGCGGCGGTATCGGCGATCTCGCAATAGGTGCGCACCATCGGCGCGGCGGTCGGCAGCATCATCGCCAGCGCCATCAGGAACCACATCGCCAGCAGCGCCGGAAATTCGGTCACGGGATCACCGGCGGGGACCGGCGACAGGCAGAGCGCGAAGAAGCGCTCCAGGAACGCCGGCAAAGGCAGGTCGGGCAGCGTCTCCAGCAGGTCCGCGCCCGGCCCCTGCCCCGCCAGCAGCGCCGCCAGCGATGCCCGATGCGCCATGGCGGCAAGCAACAGCCAGGACAGAACCACGGCCAGCCCGACGCTTCCATAGACGAGCGCTTTCGCGCGGCCTGCCAGGCCTGCTGCCATCCGGCCGGGCGCGTCAAGCCTGGAGAAATCGTCGCGCAACTCGCTCATGACGCCGCAATGGGCCAATTCGACACGTTGATCAAGGTGGTCCGGCCGCCCTATATGCCGGACGGGCACCATGCGGAGCAGATCATGAAGATTGAAGCTGACATTGTCGTCGCCGGAACCGGCCCCGTGGGCCTCATGGCCGCTCTCTCGCTCGGTCGCGCCGGTTTCCGCGTCGTGCTCGCGGGGCCGCCGGCCAACCTCGCGGACCGGCGCACGACGGCGCTGATGAAGCCGTCGCTGGATTTCCTGGATGAACTCGGGCTGCTCCATGCGCTGCGCGGCGATGCCGCGCCCCTCAAGCTCATGCGCATCGCCGACGCGACACAGCGCCTGCTGCGCAGCCCCGTCGTCACCTTCCGCGCCAGCGAGATCGGCGAGGACTATTTCGGCCTCAACATTCCCAACCGCCGCCTGCTGGCCGCGCTCGATGAGGCTGTCTCGGCAAGCAAGGCCGTCGAGCGCGCCGAAACCACGGTCTCCGGCTGGAACATCGACGACGACATCATCGAGGCCGGGCTTGCCGACGGCCGGACCGTGGCGGCCAAGCTCGCGGTTGCGGCCGACGGACGCATGTCGCCGGCGCGCGAGGCTGCCGGCATCGCCGTCAGTGCCGGCAGCACGGGCCAGTCGGCGCTCGTGCTGGATTTCGCCCACGCGCGGCCCCACAACGACACGTCGACGGAATTCCACACCGAAGACGGGCCGTTCACGCTGGTGCCCCTGCACGGACAGCGCTCCAGCCTCGTCTGGGTCTCGCGCCCGCGGCGCGCCGAAGAACTGGTCCGGCTTTCGGACGAAGAGCTGTCGCTGGTCGTCGAGGAGCGCATGCAGTCGATGCTCGGCCGCGTCACCGTGGAGCCCGGCCGGCAGGTGTTTCCGCTCAGTTCCGCCCTTCCCCGCCGCTTTGCCGCAAACCGTGTCGCGCTGGTCGGCGAGGCCGCGCACATTTTCCCGCCGATCGGCGCGCAAGGGCTGAACCTCGGCGTTCGCGACGTCGAAAGCCTGCTGGAGACGACCATGCGCCATTCCGGCGATCCGGGCTCCCCGACAGCACTTTCAGCCTACGACCGCAACCGCCGACCCGACATTCTTGCCCGGTCCTCGGCCGTCAACATGCTCAACCGCTCGCTGCTTTCGGATATGCTGCCGGTACAGCTCATGCGCACGGCCGGGCTGAGCCTGCTGGGCGCCGCGCCGCCTCTGCGCGCGCTGTTCATGCGCGAGGGGCTTCGCACCGGCAGCGGTTTCGGCAGCGTTTTCAGGGTCTAAGGATCAGGGAAACAGGTCCGGCGGGAGTATCCCGCTGCGGATGAGATAGAGCAGCCCGGTCACCGACACGACCGACAGGACGGTGGTGAGCAGCAGGCTCGCCGAGGCGCGCTGCACCCACACACCGTATTGCTGTGCGATCACGAAAACGTTCGTCGCGGTCGGCAGCCCCGCCAGAAGCACCGCCGAAAACACCCACACTTCCGAAAAATTGCCGATCAGGCTGAGCACCACATAGCAAAGGATCGGGTGCACCACGAGCTTGAGCGTCACGATCGCGCCGAGCTCGCGCGGCACGCGGCGCAGCGGTTGCAGGGCAAGCGTGACGCCCATGACGAACAGCGCGCAGGGCGCGGCCGCCTGCGCCAGATATTCCAGCAGCCGCGCCACCGGCACCGGCGGCTCGTATTTCAGCCACGCCGCCAGTACCCCGACTGCGGTGGCGATGATGAACGGGTGGAGCGCGATGCGCTTGACGACGCCGAGCGCCACTTCGCCGGGCGATGCCTTTTCGTCGCCTGCCAGCGCCATCATCGTGGGCGCGATCGCGAAATGCAGGACGTTCTCGAAACAGAAGATCAGCGCCACGGGCACCGCGGCTTCCGGCCCCAGCGCGAGCAGTGCGAGGCCCGGGCCCATATAGCCGATATTGCCGTAGGCGGCCGCCAGTCCCTTGATCGTGCTTTCGGCGATCTCGCCACGCGAAACGATGACCGAACCCACGAACATCAGGCTGAAGACCAGATAGGTGGAAAGCACCACGCCGAAGATGTAGCGCCACTCCGTCAACTGCTCGATCGGCGTACGCGCGATGAGCTGGAAGAACAAAGCCGGCAATGCGATGTAGACGATGAACGTATTCATCCAGCCCAGCGCTTCGAGCGGCTGGCGGGTGATGCGCGCGGCGATCGCGCCGAGCAGGATCATGCCGAAGAAAGGCAGAACAAGTCCGACGATGTCTGCCATGGCAACCTTGGGAAATAACCGGTCGATCTTCGGGGCTGATCCAGCGCGGCTACCCTGCCCGCCGCTGCCCGTCAAGCGCGGCAAGGATTGAATTGTGCGCTGCAATGCGCCAAATAGGCCCGATGGTGCAGAGAAATGCGTGAAGCAAAAGTAGCAAAGTTCAGGATCGGACAGGTTGTCCGACACCGTCTGTTTCCGTTTCGCGGCGTGATCTTCGATGTCGATCCCGAGTTCGCGAACACCGAGGAATGGTACGAGGCGATCCCGGCCGAGGTGCGCCCGCGCAGGGACCAGCCGTTCTATCATCTGCTCGCGGAAAACGACGAAACCGAATACGTCGCCTATGTGTCGGAGCAGAATCTGCTCGACGACAGTTCGGGCGAGCCGGTGCGCCATCCGCAACTGGCCGAATTCTTCGACAAGACCAGCGACGGCCACTACGCGCCGAAGGGCCGCGCCCAGCACTGATATTGGATTTTTCCGCCTTGCGCGGAGGCAAAAAAAAGCGGGCCAGATGGCCCGCTTTTTTTGATCCGGTCTGTGCGGGGCCTTAGTTGCCCTGCTTCGCCTTTTCCTGCTCTTCGCGCAGCTTCTTGGCGAAATCGTCGGTGTTCTTGCTGACGAAGTCCTGAATCTGGCGCTGGCGGTCCTCAAGGTCCGACTGCTGCAGCGGCTCGCCGTCGAAGGCGGCCGTGAAACCGGACAGCGACACCTTGATCGGGTTCGCCTGGTTCTGGAAGTTCACCGAGGTCAGCGTCAGTTCCGAGCCGCGCTTGAAGGAGGCGACGAGCTGGTCGTTGAGCTGGCCTTCCGCGATGCAGCGGTCGGGCAGGCAAAGCATGTAGTCGAGCTTCTGGGCCTGTCCTCCGTCAATCTGCAAGCCGATGCCGGGAGGCACCATGCGGCCGGTCGGAACCGTCACCTGGAACACGCGGCGGTTCGTCTTGCCCTTTATCTCGATCAGGCTGATGCCGGTGAGAAGCTGGCCGGTATCGGCAACCTTGATGTTCTGCACGTTGCAGATGTCGACGTCTTCCTGCTTGCTGCAGGCCTTGAACCAGCCTTCCGGCAATTGCTGCTGCTGTTGCTGGGCAGCGGCCGGCAGGGTAGCGGTCACGGCGACGCCAAGAGCACCGGCGGCCAGGATGGAAAATCGGGTCGCATTGGTTTTGCGGCGGTTCATTGGGTCGTTTTCCTCTCAGAAAGTGAGCTGTGGCGCGCGCCGACGGTCGGCCCGCTACTGCGGATCAATTGCGGCGACAGCATGACTCCTCGCGCCTGTTACACTGCCGGCTTGCCGGAATCCAGACCTCGGACGAAATTTGGCGGCGCGCAAGCCGGGGATTCCTGCGCGCGCGCCTCCCATGTTACGGTGCCCGCGAATCAGCCGTTTCAAACTGGGTCAGTGCCGGAGCATGGTCATGCGCCTGTCGCCTCTTTCCGCCCTTCTGGCGCTTGCCCTCCTGCTGCCCATGCCCTTGGCGAACGCAGGCGAAGGGCCGAGCCACGCGATCGCCATGCATGGCGAGCCGGA
>JAEWFU010000085.1 GCA_023388675.1 Pseudomonadota bacterium
CGAGCGTCGAGCTCGACAGCCCGCTGGATCCCCATCTGGCCAACCAGCCGCTGGAGCCGGGCTCCGGCGCGCCGGACCTGAACGCGATCATGAAACGGGTTCGCGACGAACGCGGCCAGCCGCCCAAGTCTGGAGCTGACGTCGACACGGCCAAGGCCGATTTTATTGCCGCGGCGCGGCGCGCTGCCCAAGCGGCGGCCGCCGAAGCCGAAATCATGAAACGGCGTCCGGCAACGAAGTCGAAGTCCGGCGGCTTCAGCATCGGCGGGCTCCTCAAGCGCCGCCGTAAGCCGGTCCTGATGGGTATCGCGGCCATTCTCATCGCACTGGCCGGGCTGCAGATCGGCCGCACAGTCATCGGCGGCGGCGGCAACGCCGAACCTGTCGCCGAGGCGCCGGCGCCTACCGCCGCACCGCTGGTGTCGGAAGCCGTGGAACCTGAAATTATCGAGGAAGCCCCCGAGCAGCCCGTACGCATGGCTGGCGAAGACATGCCGGATTCCGCACGTGCGATGATGATCGAACAGCCGGAGGCCGCAGCGGAGGTCTCGACCGACTGGCTGGAAAGCGACGCGGCCACGTCCCTGCCGACCGAGGCGGAGGACTCCCAACAGAACGCCGCAGTTCCGCAACCCGCTGAGGAACAGGAGAATACGGCTCGGAACGCCGAGGCGCCTACCGAAATCGCGAGCATACCGGATGCCAGCGATGAGGCCGTTGCCGCCATCCCCGTCGATGCCGGCCCGGTAGCGCTGCGCGAGGCCGCGGCCGCGGGCGATCCCAAGGCGCTCTATGAAATCGGCAATCGCTATGCCGAAGGGCGCGGAACACAGGAAGACATGACCAGGGCCGCGGAATGGTACCAGAAGGCCGCTGACCAAGGTCTCGCGCCGGCCCAATACCGCATCGGCAATCTCTACGAGAAAGGCGTCGGCATCGAGCGCGACGTGAAGGCGGCCAAGACCTGGTACCAGCTCGCGGCCGGCCAGGGCAACGCGAGCGCCATGCACAATCTTGCCGTGCTCAACGCCATGGGCGCGGACGGCACGACAGACAACGATTCAGCCGCGCGCTGGTTTGCCGAGGCTGCGGAATTCGGCGTCAAGGACAGCCAGTTCAACCTCGGCATCCTGGCGGCCAAGGGCGTCGGCATGAAGCAGAACCTCGAAGAAGCTTACAAGTGGTTCGCACTGGTCGCCAAAGCCGGCGACAAGGACGCCGCAGACAAGCGCGACGAGATTGCCAAGGCGCTGCGCCCCGAGCAGCTCGAAAACGCCCGTGCCTCGGTCGAGCTCTGGCGCGCCAAGCCGGTCGACGCCGAGGCGAATACGGTCGAGGTTCCCGATAGCTGGAGCGAAGGCGACGAGGTCACGGCCAGCGTCGACATGAAACAAGCCGTCCGCAACATCCAGACGATCCTGAACAAGAACGGTTACGACGCCGGCTCCGCCGATGGCGTCATGGGCGCGAAGACCAAGGCCGCTATTGCCGCCTTCCAGGGCGACAACGACATGAATGCCACGGGTGAAGTCGACGAGCCGACGGTGCGCGCGCTGCTGGAACGCCGCTAATTGCGACACGGTGCGCCGCTTTAGCGCAAATACCTGCAAATCCCGGAGTTTTCGGGATTCAATCGCGTTCTGGCGTTTGACTTCGAGGGCATGTCGGCGCAAGAACGAAGTACCGTCCTGGTCCGCTTCGAAAGCAGGAACGGTTCCAGGGTCCGGACACGAATAGTCGAGCTTGGCGGTGGGCATCTATCTCCCGATCGCGGAAATGTCGGTCAACATGGTCGTACTTCTGGCCATGGGTGCTGCGGTGGGCTTCCTGTCGGGCTTGTTCGGTGTGGGCGGCGGTTTTCTGATCACGCCGCTGCTGATTTTCTACAACATTCCTCCGGCAATCGCTGTCGCCACGGGCGCGAACCAGGTTATCGCGTCCTCGATCTCGGGCGCGCTGTCACACTTCAAGAAGGGCACGATCGACTTCAAGCTGGGAACCGTGCTTCTGGCCGGGGGCATCGTCGGTTCCACACTTGGCGTGTGGGTGTTCTCGCTGCTGCGCAGCGTGGGCCAACTGGATCTGTTCGTCTCGCTGCTCTACGTCGCGCTTCTGGGCACGGTCGGCAGCATGATGCTGGTCGAGAGCGTGCGCGCGATGCGCAGGGCCGCGGGGGGCGTGGCACCGTCTTTGCGCAAGCCCGGCCAGCACAACTGGATTCACCGCCTGCCGCTCAAGATGCGCTTCCGCGCCTCCAAGCTGTTCGTCAGCGTGATACCGGTTCTCGGGCTGGGCGCGATCATCGGCTTTCTCGCCTCGATCATGGGCGTGGGCGGCGGCTTCATCATGGTGCCTGCGCTGATCTACCTGCTGAAGGTGCCGACAAACGTCGTCATCGGAACCTCGCTGTTCCAGATCGTCTTCACGGCCGCCTACACCACCATTGTCCATGCTACCGCCAACCAGACGGTCGACGTGGTGCTTGCCTTCCTGCTGATGATCGGTGGCGTTGCCGGCGCACAATACGGCGCCAAGGCCGGGCAGAAGTTGCGCGGCGAGCAATTGCGCGCCTTGCTCGCCCTGCTCGTGGTGGCGGTGGCGTTGAGGCTCGCTTTCGACCTCTTCGTCCGTCCTAACTCGCTCTATTCGCTATCGTCGCTGTCGGGGATCTGAGGCATGGCCTTCGCCCATCCCGCAGCACTGGCCGGCACGCTTATGGCGCTTCTGCTGCTGCTGATGCCCGCTGCCGCACAGGCCCCCGAAACGACGAACCCGGAAAACATCCAGATCGGCCTTTCCACAGACCGCGTATCGATCACGGCGGACTTCTCCGGTGCTGATCTGACAATTTTCGGTGCATTGGACAACGCCGATCCACTGATCGCACGGCATGGGCGATACGACGTCATCGTCGTGCTGGAAGGACCACCCCGTCCCATCGTCGTGCGCAAGAAGAACCGCGTGCTCGGCATGTGGATCAACACCCAGTCGGAGACCTTCGTCAGCGTTCCGGTCTCCTATTCAGTCGCCACCACGCGTGCATGGCAGGACGTGACCAATCCGTCGAGCTATCGCCAGATGGCGCTGGGAGCCGACAACATCACCATCATCCCCGCCGACAAGAGCGGCGACCGGGAAATGATCGCCGAGTTCACCACCGCGCTGCGCGAGCGCAAGAAGGCATCGGACCTGTTCAGCGAACGCATCGGCGGCGTGCACTTCCTGTCGCAGAGCCTGTTCCGGGCGACGCTTCACCTCGCACCCAACGTGCCGGTGGGCACGCACAGGGCGCGCGCCTTCCTGTTCAAGAACGGCGTCTTCATCGCCGAAAGTTCGGCGCAGCTTTCGATCCAGAAGTCCGGTTTCGAGCAGCGCCTGTTCCGCGCAGCGCAGGAGCAGAGCCTGCTGTATGGCATCGCGGCAGTGGCGCTGGCCTTCCTCACGGGCTGGATCGGCCGCATCGTCTTCCGCAAGGACTGATCGGGGTGGGTGATTGGGAGGGCGACGGCAAGGACGACGTCCCGCACAGCGGCCGGGTCGGCCGCTTCGGTTATGCCGCCTTGCTGCCGATGTGGGTGCTCGCAATCTGGCTGGCGAGCATCGACGCGACACATCCATGGCGCGATCTGACGGCAATGCTGCTGTCGAGCTATGGCGCGCTGATGCTTACCTTCGCGGCCGGCGCACATTGGGGCTTCGCTCCGTCGGAGCACACTGCGGCCGGGGCGACAGCGCTTGTCATCATCGGCTGGACGGCACCGCTATTGCCGAGCAATGGCACATTCGTGCTGCTCGCGATCGCGCTTGCCGCGCAGGGCGCCTGGGACGCTTTTGCCGTCCATGAGGGAGATTTGCCGGGATGGTATGGCCGTTTGCGCACCCGCATGACGTTCCTTGCCGTCACGGCAATGCTGGTCGCTTTCGTGGCAACCAGTTGATCAGCCGCGCAGCCGGCGGTGCGCGACCGCATAGACGCGGCTTGTGCCAAGCATGTGGGCGAAGAAACTCTCCCACCGGAACAGACCTCGATAAGCCTTGTCGAGCACGTTGAGCGAACCGGTGTAGGCGCCGAAGGCCGGCATGACCAGCCGCTCGCCGTCGGTCGCGAAGCAGCGCCTGCGCACCGCCCGCCCCCGCTGCACGACGACGGCGCCGGGGTGGAGATGGCCGGCGATCTCTCCGGGTTCGGCGCCCGCAAGCGGCTCATGCCGGAAGCGCAGCCCCCCGAGCGCCAGTTCGCCCGCGACGATGCCCGGAAGGTCCGCCGGAGCATCGGGATCGTGGTTGCCCGCGACCCAAATCCATTCGCGCCCGACCATCATGGCCAGCAGTTTCTCGCGATAGACGGAAGGCATACGCTCCGCCCCGAAACCGTCATGAAAGCTGTCGCCCAGGCTGATGACCGTCGCCGGGCGGTGATCCGCTATCACCGTATCCAGAAGGTCCAGCGTCGCGCCTGTATCGTAGGGCGGCAGCAACCGGCCCCGCCGCGCGAAGGACGAACCCTTCTCGAGATGCAGGTCCGAAACCACCAGCAGCCGCATATCGGGAAAGAACAATGCGCCACGCGGATCGCACAGCGCAACCTCGCCGGCAATGGCGATCATGCCAGAGCCGCGCGTGAAGCCGTGTCTGTCCGATGCGATGTTCATCAGTCTCCCATGGCCTCGTGCACGAGGTCTTCCTCGACCTCCGAAAGCAGCATCTCGTCGGCCTCGCCCTTTACCCGCTCCTTGCCGATCTCCAGCATGACGGGCACTGCGAGCGGCGAGATTCGCTCCAGACCCTTATGCACGATTCGTCCCCTGATCCGCGAGAGCATGTCGGCAAGCCTGCTGACATCGAGCAACCCGGAAGCCGCATCGGCCCGCGTCGCGCGAAGCAGGATATGGTCCGGATCGTGCGTGCGCAGCACATCATAGATGAGGTCTGCCGAAACCGTCACCTGCCGGCCGGTCTTCTCCTGGCCGGGATGCCGCTTCTCGATGAGCCCCGCGATCACCGCGCAGGCGCGGAAGGTGCGCTTCAGCAGCCAGCTTTCGGCCAGCCAGGCATCGA
>JAEWFU010000487.1 GCA_023388675.1 Pseudomonadota bacterium
CGACAGGACGCCCGTGGTGGGGTTCGACGCCGGGGCCGAGGGGTTCTTCTGGCTGGCGGGGCAGGGCGGCTATGGCATCCAGACGTCGCCTGCGCTCTCGGCAGTCGCCGCCGCGCTCATCCTCGGCGACGAGCCAGGCCCGGGGATCGACCCGACGATGATGTCGCCGGACCGCGTGATGGTCTGAGCCCGTTGTCACACCAGTGGCTGGCAACAAACACCCTTGCCGGCCACCGGTTCGCTCATGGCGCGATCAAGGTAGGGTCCAAAATTCTTCTGAATGGCTATAGTCGATCAGACACCCGGCCGCTTGACCAGTCAGTTGCGGTTGGACCGCGGACGTGCTGCGTTATCGTCCCTCTGCCAACGAAGAGTCGCGGCGCGCAATCGCCGACATTCCCCTTGCCGAAATTGCGTCGGTGGTCATCGACAATCCCGACCTGCTTGACATGCCGGACGCGGCGCGTGACATGGCCCGGCTTCTGGGCGTCGAGCGGCTTGCAGCAACCGGGCGCGCAAGGCTCGACGAGGCAATCGCGCACGCTCGCGTTCACATGACGGGGCATGAAAGAGCTTCCTGATGGCATTCCGATTCATACATTCGAGCGATCTGCATCTCGGGAAGCGCTTTGGGCAGTTCTCCGGCGACCTGCCGGCGAAGCTGCGCGAAGCGCGGCACGCGACGATTGGCAAGCTTGCCGAGCATGCGCGGGTGCAGGGTGTGTCGACGATCCTGCTCGCGGGCGACACCTTCGACACCGAGACCCCCGCGCCGGAGGTGCGGCGCCAGGCGCTTGCCGAGATGTATCATCATGCGCCGATCCGTTGGGTGGTCCTGCCGGGTAATCATGACTCGCTGCAGGCCGCGCAACTCTGGTCGACGTTGTATGCCGAGGCACCCGAGAACGTGACGCTGGCCGTCGAGGCGACGCCGCTCGATCTCGCGCCCGGCGTCGTGCTGTTGCCGGCGCCCTGCACGACCCGGCGGCCGGGGCGGGATCTCTCCAAATGGATGGACGGCGCGGCGACGGGCGAGGGCGCGATCCGCATTGGCCTCGCTCATGGCGCGGTCCGGAGTTTTTCCGAGGAGGGCAACGGGCTCGATGTGATCGCGCCGGATCGTGCCCGCCGCGCCGGTCTCTCCTACCTCGCGCTCGGCGATTGGCACGGCGGCGTGGAAATCGATCCGCGCACGCGCTACAGCGGCGCCCCGGAGCCCGACCGCTTCAAGCACGACCGGCCGGGGGAGGCGCTCCTTGTGTCGATCGAAGCTGCGTCGGCGCTTCCGGAAGCAGCCTCACTGGAGACCGGCAGCTTCTCCTGGCGGACTCTGGCGCTCGATCTCCTCGACGGTGACGATGCTGTAGCGCGTATGGAAGCGCTCCTTCCTGAAACCCGGCTGAGGCGGCGGGCGTTGGTCAGTCTCGTTGCCGGCGGACGGGCGCGGCTCGAAGCCCGCACCGCGCTTGCATCCGCAGTCCAGAGTGCGCGTCCCGACTTCGCCTGGTTCGGGTTTGACGACGAGTTGCTGGCCACCGAATACGAAGCTGGAGACCTCGACGCCATCGACCGGGCAGGCGCGCTGCGTGAGGCTGCTGACGCCCTGTTCGCCGACGCTGGCGATCCAGCCCGGTCGGCTGAGGAGCGTGAGATCGCACAGGCCGCACTTGCTCGGCTCTACGCCTATGCGCAGACGGTCGCCTCATGAAGATTTCGGCTCTGCGTCTCTTCAACGTGAAGCGCTTCGCCGGACGCGGCGTCGCCATCGAAGGTATCGGTGACGGGGTCAACGTGCTCTGCGCCGTCAACGAATTCGGCAAGTCGACAAGTTTCGAGGCTCTGCACGCACTTTTTTTCCAGGCGCATTCGAGTACCGCAGGCGATGTCAGGAACCTGCGGCCCTATAGCGGCGGAAATCCGTTGGTCGAAACCGATATTTCGACCGGGGAGGGCACATTCCGCATAACCAAGCAATTCTATGGCAGAGGCTCCGCACGCGTCGTCGATCTCGCGAATGGAAGGCTGGTGGCGCAGGCCGACGAAGCCGAGAACTTCATCGCGGGCCTGGTGCGGGGCGGGACCGCCGGGCCGGCCGGTCTGCTCTGGGTGCGCCAGGGTGTGACCGGCATCGAGAAACGCAACAGATCCGAGGAAGAAGGCGAGACGAAGGTTCGCACGAGTCTGCTCCAGTCGGTGCAGGGAGAGGTCGAGGCCGTCACCGGCGGGCGCCGCATGGCCGAGATCATGGCGGCCACTGAAGAGGCGCTCGGCGGGCTCGTTACGCCGACCGGCCGGCCTAAAGCTGGAGAGCCCTATGCGGTCGCTATCGAACAGCATAACCGGTTGGAAGCGGACGAGCGAAGGCTCGACGCGGATGTGAGGGGCCTGCGCGAAGCGCTGGACAAGCGTGCGGCGGCGACCAAACGACTTGCCGAACTCGAACGGGTCGAGGGTCGCGACGAGCGGACAAAGGCCGTGGCAGCGGCGCAGGCGGTGTTCGACGCGGCCAAGAGCCGATCCGAGATTCTGCGCACAGCGGAAGCGGAACTTGGACTTATCCGGGAACAGCGGGACAATGCGCACCGCGCACACAAGGATTTCAGGACCGCCCTCGACAGGGCATCGGGTCTCAAGGTCAAGCTCGAAGAGGCAGAGCGCCGACGCGTGGAAGTGCTTGCGAACCGTGATGCGGTTGCCACCGCGGCGGCCAGGGCGCGTGCGGATATTGAAGCTACAGAAAGGGATGAGCAGGAGGCGCGTGCGCTTTTGGCCCGCCTCGATGCCGCGCTGAACGCGCGGAAAGCCGCCGACCAGTTCGCCGATCTGCAGCAGAAACTGGAAGCGGCCGAGGCCGTTCGCAAGGAGATCGAAGAGGAAGAGGCTGCACTGGCGCTATTGAGACTGCCTGAAAAGGCTGTCACGGAACTCGAAGCGCTCGACGTCCAGATCGCCAAGCTTAGGGCGGTCGCCGAGGCGGATCGCCCCTCTGTCGCAATCGTCTACCAGCCGCAAGCCCCGGCAGTCAGCCTTGACGGTGAGCCGCTCGATGGAGGTGAACCACGCAGCTATGATGGGCAGGCGGAGCTGGTAATCCCGGGCATTGGCGTCGTCACGCTGCGATCCGGCCGCGCGGCCGGACGCGACGAACAGTTGCGGCACTCGCAGGAGAGCCGCCGCGTGCTGCTTGCCTCGATGGGCGTGGCCGACCTCGCGGCTGCGCGCAAGAGGCAGGTGGAAGCGCAGCGCAAGGAGGGCGACCTACGTGAGAAGAGGACGCGCCTGTCGCTGCTCGCGCCGGACGGGTTGCCGAAACTGCGGGAAGATGTGGCGGCGCACCGGACAGCGACCGGCGGCGCGCTCGAACTGAAGGAGGATCCGGCCCGGGTTCGAGCCGCGTATGAGGCGGCCGAGGCAAGGCGGCTCGCCGCGCGGGAGGCTTGGCGTGCGGTCGAGCCGATGCGGGCGGGCGCCGCCGATGCGGTCGTCGCAGCGCAGACCACCTTTGCCGCGTTGGATGCCGAATGGACGCAGGTGGAGGCCATACTCGGACCGGAGGCAACGCGCGTCGAACGCGAAGGGCAGATGGCCGCGCGGTTGGCAGGCCTCGACGCCCGGCTGATGGAGCAGCGGGCCCTCGTCGAGCGATTTCAGGAAGAAACCGTCGATCTCGCTTCGGCCGAGGCGAAGCTGCACCGTCTGCGCTCCGTCGCGGAGGCGGCCGAGAAGGAGATCGGTATGCTGCGGGAGGAGATCGCCGGCTATACCGCTGAAATACGAGCCCGCTCGGAGGATGCGGTCGAGGAGAAATGGCACGAGAGCGCGGACGCCCTCGCCGCGGCGAAGATGCGTATCGCGGGTTTCGAGAAGGAAGTCGCGGTGCTGCAGCGGCTTCGTGACGCCCTGGAGACCGCGCGAAGCCAGGCGCGCGAGACCTACCTCCTGCCCGTCATGAATGAGCTGCGGCCACTGCTCGGCCTGCTCTTCGACGACGTGTCAGTCACCTTCGACGAGAAAACGCTATTGCCGGACAAGATAATGCGCAATGGCCAGGAGGAGGATGTCGAGCGCCTCAGCGGCGGGATGAGGGAACAGCTTTCCGTGCTGACGCGACTCGCCTTCGCCCGACTGCTGGCGAAGGACGGGCGCCCTGCGCCGGTGATCCTTGACGATGCGCTCGTCTATTCCGACGACGACCGAATTGAGAAGATGTTCGACGCGCTGCATCGCCAGGCGCGCGAGCAGCAGATCATCGTCTTCTCCTGCCGCCAGCGCGCATTCCAGAAACTTGGCGGGAACGTGTTGCAGATGTCAGACTGGACGCCTGGTAGCGACAGTCCTTGCGCGGTCCAAAGGTAGCATTGGCTTATCTGCGCGCGGGAACCTTCCGGCGTGCGGGGCAACTTGGTCCATGGCGGCAACGTTTGGTATTTTGGTCCAAAACCTGATAGACGGAAATGAGACAGGTCCAAGCCGTTGAAATTGCAAGAGAAAAATCTCCCCCTTTTTGGGAGGTTTGAAAGTATGAAGTATTGATAACGCTATGAAATTTGCCGTAGCACCGATGATGGATTGGACGGACCGGCATTGCCGGTTCTTTCACCGCCAGCTTACGCGGCGGGCGCTGCTCTATACGGAGATGGTGG
>JAEWFU010000506.1 GCA_023388675.1 Pseudomonadota bacterium
CGTCGATCGACTCGACCGGGAAGTTGGTCATCAACAGGTAGTTGTCGAGCGCGAACCCGCCGCCGAGATATTCGACGTCGTAGCGCTCCCAGCTGTCGATCATGCCCGGCACGCTCTCGTGCAGCGCATTGACCGTTTCCAGCACCAGGCGCGGGTCCGGCGTGCTGAACGGTGTGAAATAGGAGACGTTCTGGAGCGGCAGGGCGGTTGGCTCGAACACCGTCGGCACGACGCCGACTTCGGCAAGCCCGTCCTCGAGTGCTTCCAGCTCGCCGCCGACGGCCGCCAGCGTGCCACCATAGGCCTCGCTCCACGCGATCGAATAGCCGGAGCCTTCAAGCGCCTTGTTGACAGTCGGGATATAGGTCTCGGTGAGGTGCTTGACCCACAGGAAGACCGGCGGATGCCCGTTGACCAGCGTAACGCTGATCTCCTCCTGCGCATGGGCGGAGACGGCGGTTGAAGCAAGGAAAGTTGCGGCCAAAAGGGCGCGACGCAGATGGGTGTTCATGTTTCCTCCTGGTTTGCAGCCCGTCAGGCGGGCGTGCCGTTGTTTCCGGGACGGGGCCTGCCGGCCTCTTCCACGGCATGCGATACCGCCAGCGCGCGAATGCCGGCGGCGATGAAGGTGACGGCGTTGTCGATCACCGCGTCGAGATCGTCGTCGCGGCAAAGCCCGTCGGAAAGCACTGCGGGGCGGACGTTGCGAGCCATCAAGGGCATCGCGATGTTGATGGCGTGCATGTACGACCACACCGCCATCTCGCGCGAGATGCCCGGCAGGACCTTCTGGATCGCATCGATGAATTCGCGTGCGATGCCGTTGTACTGCATGCCGGTAAGGCGGGTGGAGCGCTCGTCGTGCCCGCTGGCCACGTTGACGACCATCCGCGCATAGTGGAAGCCGCCGCCATTGGACATGCGGCCGACCTCGATGGTCGGACGCAGAAGCGCCACCAGAATCTGCTCCAGCGCGGGCGCCGCAGCTCCCGAAAAGAGTTCCGCGAGTATCACCCGACGACGGTCGTTGATCTCGTCCGAGCGGCGCACGAAGACCGCCTCGAAAAGCTGCTCCTTGGTCCGGAAATAATAGTGGATCAGCGCCAGGTTGACCTTGGCGAGGTCCGCAATGGCCCGCGTGGTGGCCGCGGCGAAGCCATGTTCCGCGAACACCGCTTCCGCGGCATCGAGGATCGCGTCCGCGGCTTCGCGGCGCTCCGCACTGGCTGCGGGCTGCAGCATTTCTCCTCCCAAAGACACTGGTCAATTGATTAAATCATATGACCAAGATATCGAATGTCAACGGGGTGGCATACGCGCTGTGATTGCGCGCAACCGCCCGCGATTCGCTTGATTCGATTTACAGAATCCGATTCCCCGTGGCGCAGCGCTTCGCGCGAGGCGTGCAGAAGCCAGCATTTCCAAGGCTTATGCGGCTCTGCATCGCGACAAAAATGTGAATAGACCTGCGCAAACGCATTTGACGCGGCAGTTCAATTTTGCAAGCATCGTCGCATAATTGAGACAATGGGGCATAAAGTCGAAAAATTGAAACCCGCGGAAAAGACCAGCAGCCTTCCGGTTCTCGTCAGCGCGCAGGCTGTGACGAAGATCTACCGTTCGCGCCATGGCGACAGCGTTGAAGCGCTCGCGCCGACGACGCTCGACATCCACGAAGGCGAATTTCTCAGCCTCATCGGCCCCTCGGGTTGCGGCAAGTCGACGCTGCTGCGCATCCTCTCCGGCCTCGAGCCGCTGACCGGCGGCACGCTGACATGGCGCGACGGCCCGCCGACCGCCGGTTCCGATGTCGGCTTCGTCTTCCAGGAGCCAGTTCTACTGCCCTGGCTGTCGATCCTCGATAATGTGCGCTTCCCGCTCGACGTCTTCCGCACGCCCCGCGCCGAGGCCAATGAGCGCGCCCGCGCCATGCTCGCGCTGGTGGGGCTCGGGGCGTTCGAGAAGTCGCTGCCGAAGGAGCTTTCGGGCGGCATGCGCCAGCGCGCCGCGATCGCCCGCGCGCTGGTCTACAGCCCGCGCATCGTGCTGATGGACGAGCCGTTCGGCGCGCTCGACCTGCTGACGCGCGACCGCATGAATGACGAACTCCTGCGCATCAAGGCAGAGACCGGCTCCACCATCGTCTTCGTCACCCATTCGATCGAGGAAGCGGCCTATCTTTCCGATCGCGTGGCGGTGATGTCGGCGCGGCCCGGCCGCATCAGCGCCATCCACCACCTCGATCTCGGGCCGCAGCGCTCGGAGGCGATCAAGGACGATCCGCGCTTCTACCAGTGGCTTTCGACGCTGCGAAAGGAACTGCGGTGAACGAGACGGCGCTGCGACGCATCTTCACGGTCGCGACCCCGCTGCTGCTGGTCGCCGCGTGGTGGGGTTACGTCACACTGTTCAACGTGCCGCGCTTCGTGCTGCCACCGCCCGATGCCGTGTTCGAGGAGTTGGTGCGGCTGTTTTCCAGTGGCACCATCTGGCCGCATCTCGGGCACACGGTCGGCATCATCGTCGCCGGCTTCGCTATCGGCTCGGCGGCCGGCTTCGCGCTCGGTTTCGCACTCGGCAAATGGCCGCGCGTGGAGCGGATCGTCGGCCCCTATCTGTTCTTCTTCCAGACCGCCCCGAAGATCGCGCTCGCACCGCTCTTCATCCTGTGGTTCGGCCTCGGCCTCACCTCCAAGATCGTATTGACCGTATCGCTGGTGTTCTTCCCGGTCATGGTCGGCACCATGCTCGGCCTGCGATCGGTGCAGGCGAACCTTCATGCGCTGTGCGCGATACTCAAGCTTTCCCCGCGCGACAAGCTGCTGCGTGTTGAGCTGCCCGCGGCCGTGCCGGAAATCTTCGCCGGGCTGAAGGTCGCGGCGGTGCAGGCGACTATCGGCGCGATCCTCGCCGAATGGCTCTCGGGCGGCACCGGCCTCGGCTACCTGATGGTCTTCGCCGGCACGACGTACAAGACGCCGCTGCTGTTCGCGATGGTGCTCGTCACCTCTCTGCTCGGCATCGCCGTCTATCAGGCGCTTGCGCTCACCGAGAAGTGGTTGCTGTCATGGCGATGAAGGAACGCTCCGCGATCTGGCCGTGGAAGGGGGACGTTCCGCCTCATTTGCCGCGCCCCGACAAGATGCCCAAGGCATTCCTGCTGCCGGGCGATCCCGGCCGCGTCGACAAGGCTGCCGAGGTGCTGGAAAACTTCGAGATTGTCGGCCAGAATCGCGAGTTCCGCATGGGCGTCGGCACGCTGGACGGCGTTGCGGTCGGCATCTGCTCGACCGGCATCGGCGGCGCGTCTACCGAGATCGTCATGGTCGAGCTTGCCGCACTTGGCGTCGAGGTCGCGATCCGCACCGGCGGCATGGGCGCGCTCGCGAAGAATCTTGCGCTAGGCGACTTTCTCGTCGTCGCAGAGGCTGTTCGAAACAGCGGCGTTGCGACCTTCTATGCTGAACCCGGCGAACGCGTGCTGGCCGACACCGGGATTGTCGCCCTGCTCGATGCCGCACGGGGCGAACTTGGCCTGCCGGGCCGTCCCGGAACCTGCGCGACCGCCGACGGCTATTACCGCGCACAGGGGCGACCGGATCGCCCCGCCGGCGACGGCACGCCCGAGATCCTCGACCAGCTCGCTGCGCGCGGCGCCGACGGCATCGAAATGGAAGCCGAGATCGTGCTGGCCGCCGGCCATGCTCTGGGCATGCGGACGGGCGCGGTGCTTGCCGTCCACGCCCATCGCCTCAGCGACGGCTGGCTCGAAGACTATGACAAGACGCAGCGCGACCTGCTGCGTCTGGGGGCAATATCGGCCGCCCGCGCGGTTGCCGAACGATAGAAGCTTGAATGCAAAGGACCAGAGGAGAATTCAAATGAAACTGATTTCGACAATCAACGCATTCGCAAGGGGCGCGCTCGTCGCCGCTGGGCTTGCGCTCGGCCTCGGCGCCGCGCAAGCCCAGGAAAAGGTGACGATCCAGATCGACGGCGCGGCAGTGCCCTACTACCTGCCGATGTTCGTCGCCGACCACTACGGCTACTTCAAGGAAGCCGGCCTCGAGGTCGAATTCCTTTATGCCAACGCCGCCGACATCCTCAACAATATCGCGGCGGGCAACGTCCAGTTCGGCTTCCCCAACGGCGATGCTGTGATTTCCGCTCGCGCCAACGGCCTGCCTGTCAAGGTCGTTCATTCGACCTATCAGCGCGGCATCGGCGCCGTTCTCTTCAAGACGTCGAGCGGCATCGAAACGCCCGCCGATCTGGAGGGCAAGAAGGTCGCCGTCACCAGCTACGGCAGCCCGAATTACATCCAGCTCCAGGTGATGATGGCGAAGGCCGACAAGTCGATCGACGACGTGAATGTCGAGATCGTCGGCACCGGCGCGATCCTCGACGCGCTCAAATCCGACCAGGTCGACGCCATCGTCTTCTCGATGCTGCGCTACTACGCACTGCAGGCCGAGGGCGTCGATGTCGGCATGATCGCCTCCGACGACTACCTGCCCTCCAAGGGCAACGTGCTCGTCACCTCCGAGAGCTACCTCGCTTCCAACACCGAGCAGGTGAAGGCCTTCATCACCGCCCTCGACAAGGCGCTGAAGCACATCGTCGAAGGCGACGTCGCCGCCGAGGTCGCGATGGCGATCAAGGAGTATTCGCCGACCTTCGCCGGCCAGGAGGAAATCGTCACCGAGATCATCAACGAGGTGTTCGTCAAGACGCTGTGGCAGAGCGACGACACCAGGGCCAACGGCTTCGGCTACGGCAATCTCGAATCCTGGCAGACGACCATCGACACCGCCCTCGAATATGAGGCGATCCCCGAGAAGTTCGACGCCGCCGATCTCGTCGTCGAGAAGCCGTCCGAACTCTGACCCACGAACCGGGCCCCGCTTGCCGGGGCCCAACCTTCTGAGGAACACGTCATGATCCGTACGCTGCTGTCGCTCGCAGGCTTCATCCTTGCCTGGTGGGGGCTGGTCGTGCTGTTCGACGTGCCATCCTATCTGGTTCCCTCGCCTCTGGAACTGGCCGAGAAATTCTGGTTCCTGACCACGCAGGCAGGCCTGTTCGGCCATGTGCCGGTGACGGTGATGGAGATCATCGTCGGCTTCGTCATCGGGACGGTGATCGGCGTGGCCGCAGCGGTCCTGTTCACGCGCTTCCCGATGGTGGAAGTGGTCCTCAACCCGCTGATCATCTTCATCCAGACCGCGCCCAAGATCGCGATCGCACCGCTGCTGCTGCTGTGGCTCGGTCTCGGCGCCACACCCAAGATCGTGCTTGTCGCCATCGTCGCCTTCTTCCCCGTTCTGTCGAACATGCTGAGCGCGTTGCGCTCGATCGATCCTAACTACGGCGCGCTGGCGCGCATCCTCAAGATGAGCGCCTTCCAGCGCCTGTGGCGCATAGAGCTTCCCCAGTCGTTGCCGCTTCTGTTCGCCGGCATGAAGGTCGGCGTCACGCTCGCCGTCACTGCCGCCGTGATCGGTGAACTGATGGGCGCGCGCGCCGGCCTGGGCTATCTGCTCAGCCTCGGCCAGGAAACGGCGGATGTAGCGCTCGTGCTCGTCGCCGTCATACTCCTTTCGTTGATCGGTTACCTGCTCTACGTCGCGCTGGGTGCTGCCGAACGCCGCCTTCTCGGCTGGCATGAAAGCCGCGCCAGCGCTGCGCCGGCTGTCGAAGGCTGACCGGCGCGCGCCCCGAACTCGACCCAGGTTTCCCCTCGTTTCCTGTGAACCGTCGCGCAGAATCCCTGCATCGGCTTCGTCTGTCATCGAAGTTTCGTCCGCATCGACTATCGCCTGAAGGCATCATGCGGAAGGCTGATCCGTTGCCGCTTTAATCACCTGACGCATCAGGATGGTCGGCTTGTCTGTCGCTCGGCTCGGATGGCTGACTGAGCGACGACTGCCGCGCCGGGTTTTCCCCGGTGGAGACGCCAGGAGGGAATGAATGCAGATCGTGATGATCGGCGCGGGGTATGTCGGCCTCGTTTCCGGAGCCTGTTTTTCCGATTTCGGCCACAGCGTCATCTGCGTCGACAAGGACGAAGACAAGATCGCCGCGTTGCGACAGGCGCGCATTCCGATCTACGAACCGGGCCTGGCGGATCTCGTCGAGCGTAACGTTCGAGCCGGCCGGCTTTCGTTCACGGCGGACGCCGCATCTGCCGTACCCGGCGCCGACGTCGTCTTTCTGGCCGTCGGCACGCCCTCGCGGCGGGGCGACGGCTTCGCCGACCTCTCCTTCGTCTACGCTGCGGTGCGCGAGATCGTGCCGCTGATGGCAGAGAACGGTGTCATCGCTACCAAGTCGACGGTGCCTGTCGGCACCGGTGACGAGATCGAGCGGATCGTCCGCGAACTTCGCCCCGAAGCACCGATCGCCGTCGTCTCCAATCCGGAGTTTCTGCGCGAAGGCGCGGCCATCGACGATTTCAAGCGACCGGACAGGATCGTCATCGGCACCGACGATGGGCGCGCCCGTGCGGTCATGGGCGAGGTCTACCGGCCGCTCTACCTCAATGCCGCGCCGCTCGTCTTCGTATCGCGGCCGACGGCGGAGGTGACCAAATACGCAGCCAACGCGTTTCTAGCCACCAAGATCACCTTCATCAACGAGATCGCAGACCTCTGCGAGCAGGTCGGCGCCAACGTATCCGACGTCGCGCGCGGCATCGGTCTGGACAAGCGCATCGGCCCGAAATTCCTCCACGCCGGGCCGGGTTATGGCGGCTCGTGCTTCCCCAAGGACACGCTGGCCCTGGTCAAGAGCGCCAACGACCACGGCGTCGCGATGCGCGTCGTGGAAGCCGTCGTCGCGGTCAACGACCAGCGCAAGCGGGCTATGGCGCGCAAGGTGGTCACCGCCTGCGGCGGCTCGGTGCGCGGCAAGCGCATCGCTGTACTGGGCCTCAGCTTCAAACCCAACACCGACGACATGCGCGAGGCGCCTTCCCTCTCGATCATTCGCGCCTTGCAGGATGGCGGCGCGCTCGTGCACGCGCACGACCCCGAGGGCGAAAGCCAGGCACGCGAACTCCTGTCCGACG
>JAEWFU010000014.1 GCA_023388675.1 Pseudomonadota bacterium
AAGCCCGCCCCGCATGGCTGCGGAGCGGGCGGAAGGAACATTCACAGGGTTTCGAGAAAGAAGCCTTCGCGGCCTACTTCTCTTTCTTGACCGTCGTCGCGTCCGCCGGGGTCGACATCGATCCCGAAGAGATGCTGGCAACCGTCAGCTTGGTGTCCGTCGAAGCGGTTGTATCGCGCTTCATCGGGCAGGCGGCCGCGACCGAAACGGAAAATCCGAGAGCGGCTGCAAGTGCCAAGACTGTCTTCATGGTGCGTATCCTCTGCTTCGATACGCCCTCAGGCTAACAAGGCGATCCGCTCGCCGCCAAATCACGATTGTCGTGATCGCACCCGCTCAGTCCAGCAGCCAGCGGAAGGCGCGCCGCAGTTCAGCCGCGCCGTTCTTTTCATACCACCGGCCATGCGCGAGGATCACGCGTTCGGGCTCCCACGAAATCATCGTTTGCACCGCTGCCTTCAGCTCCGCCTTCTGCTGGCGAAACGTCAGGCGCATGTCGCGCGGCATCTGCCCGTCGGGATCCTGAACCCCGCCCAGCTTCGTCAGCCAGCGCATCCAGAACGAACCCAGCTTCGCCGGCTCGAAGTTCTCGATAAGGTCGGTCAGCACCAGCGTGCGGCTGCGCCGGTCGAAGAACTCGACCTCGGTCATGAAGCTGCCGGAAATCGGTAGCGTGTCGATCGCCGCATCCCAGCCATAACCGGAGCTGCGATCAAGCGTCTGGTAAGCAAAATCGATCCGATCACCAGCCTGCTCCGGTATGCGCGGCGCAAGATGGACTTCCGCCTCCGGAAATACGCGGTGCCAGTCGGCAATCCACCAGTAATGGATACGGTTCGGCCCGACGATCCACCGGGGCCTGCCGAGGTTCCGGACCGTATCGGCAAGCTCTGGCGTCAGTTCGGTCGGCGAATGCAGGAACAGGTCGCCGTCGATCCGGATCACCGTCATCCGCGTCGGAAACGGCATCTTCGGCCACGGCATGCCAAAACGGATGACCGGCCCGTCAACGATCCAGACCTCGTCGCACACCCGCTTCAGCGTGTTGATCGGCTCGTAGGTTTTTCCGCGTGCGCCGGCCACCGGCTCACTGCACCGCGCTGACTGTGTAGCCGGCTTCGCGCAGCAGCGCGACGAGCCCCTCGTCGCCGGGCAGGTGTAATGCGCCGACTGCGATGAACGCGCCGCCGGCATCGATGAATGGCGCGGCCCGCGCCGCCATCGTGTCGTTGCGCGCGGTGATCATGGCTTCCTCGAACGCGGCGAACCCCGCCGCGGACTGCTCGTCGGATGGCAGCACCGCCCGGAAGAACGGCCAGAACATGCCGGTCTCGCCGTCGAGATAGAGCACGATCATCGTCTCGATGACATCGTCGATCCGCTCGCCCAGCGCCAGCGTGTCGACAAGCCCGCGCATGTGGAACTCCATCGGCAGCGAGGCCATCGCGCCGAGCTGGTCGACGATCGTCTCCAGGCCCGCGAGCGCCTTGCCGTCCGCCTGCGCGCGCTCGGCGAGCTCGACGTCGAGCACTTTCGCGCCGGATGCCTTGCGCGCCAGCTCACATGCCGGCAGCGCCACCATCGAGGCGATCATCCACGGTTTCATCTTCTGCACGCTGGCCGGCGGTATGCCCCGCTGGTTCAGCGCCGCCTCGGCCGTCGCCCTGTCTTCCTCCGACAGCAGCGAAAACAGCGTCGTGTCGTCGGTGAACATCATCAGTTCGGGCTGCGTGGCCATCGCCGCCATCATCTTCGACTGGTCGAGGATTTCCGTGGTTTCGATCACCACGGTCGACGACGCGTCGAGCGCCGCCTCGGCATCGTCGCCAAGCCGCACCACCCGCGGGTCGGACATATGCATCGTGCCGAACAGATAGGAGGGTTCGGCGCCCGCCTTCTCGATCCGCCACAACAGCGCATCGCCGTTCGCCACGCTCGCGGCTTCCGTCCGTATCTGCTCCAGCATTGCCGGATCGTCTTGTTCCATCGCCGCGAGCAGGTCACCGCCGGTGCAGGCCGTCGCATCGTCCTGCGCATTTGCCTGCGTGACGGCAAACAGCAGCGTCGCGACGAACGCGGCCAGGAAAAGAAGGTTGAGCGCCGCGATCAGCCTCAGCGAGAGATCGGCGGCGCGCTCGGGTATGGCAGCGGTCGGTTTCATGGCTCGAACCTTGCAGAGAAGTGCGGCCAAACCGTTAAGCCAATCCGAAAAATGCCGCCGTGCGTCCTTCGAGGCTCGCTGCGCTCGCGACTCAGGATGAGGATCGTGGGTTGATCGAGCCAGCAACGCCGGGGGCTCGATGTACTTCAGCAGAACAATCCTCGAGCCCACCGGCTTGCGGGAGAGACGGACGACGATCCTCATCCTGAGGTGCGACCCTGAGCTTGTCGAAGGGGA
The DNA here is from genome assembly GCA_023388675.1 of Pseudomonadota bacterium. Taxonomy (GTDB): domain Bacteria; phylum Pseudomonadota; class Alphaproteobacteria; order Rhizobiales; family Rhizobiaceae; genus Aerobium. The sequence goes on from JAEWFU010000014.1 coordinate 2,399, forward strand.
GCCTCGAAGGACGCACCAACAAATCGCGCAACCTCTACGCCCGGGGGTGGGCCGCATCGTAGATGTCGAGCAGCCGGGCGGTATCCACCCCCGTATAGATCTGCGTCGTCGACAGGCTGGCGTGGCCGAGCAGTTCCTGGATGGTGCGCAGGTCGCCGCCGCGCGCAAGCAGATGCGTGGCGAACGAATGGCGCAGTGAATGCGGCGTCGCGGTGTCCGGCAGGTTCAGCGCGGAGCGCAGCTTCTGCATCTTGCGCTGGATGATCGCCGGCTGCAGCGGGCCGCCGCGCGCGCCGCGAAACAGCGGCGCGTCCAGCCCGAGATGATAGGGGCAAAGCCGCCGGTATTCGTCAACGGCCCGGAGCGCCACCGGCAGCACCGGCACCAGCCGCGTCTTGCCGCCCTTGCCGGTCACCCGCAGCACGGTCTCCGTGCTGTCGGCCAGGGCTGCGCCCGGCAGCCCGAGCGCTTCCGAGATGCGCAATCCGCAACCATAGAGCAGTGTCAGCACCGCCGCGTTGCGCGCCGCGATCCACGGTTCCTCCGCCAGTTGCTCGCCTGCGGAAACCACCCGCCTGGCGTCGACCGCCGTCAGTGGCTTGGGCAGCGATTTCGGCTGCTTCGGCGCGCGCATGGCGGCCGCTCCGGCGGCATTCGCCAGCCCGCGCCGTTCCAGAAACCGCAGGAAGGAGCGGATGCCCGCCAGCCCCCGGCCCAGCGATCGCGCGCCCGCCCCACCATTGCGGCGATGCGCCAGGAAGGCGCGCAGGTCGAAGGGTTTCAACTCGGCGATGTCGGCAATGCCGGGCGCACCGCCGCAATGCCCGGTCAGGAATTGCAGGAGCTGGCGCGTATCGCGCTCATAGGCATCGACCGTCAGCGCCGAAAGCCGCCGTTCGGCGGCAAGCGAGGCGAGCCAGTCCTGACGTGCCTTCTGCAGATCGGGACGCGCGGAGACGAGGAATTCTTCCATCCACGCATACTGCCGCATCATGGTTAGCGGCGAGTGAACGCTGGTCGCCGATTTCCAAAGAAGGCCCGAGAGGACAAACGCCCCCTCCACCACTTCGTGGTCCCCCTCCCCGTAAACGGAGGAGGAACCAGGTCGCGGAAGGCCGCAGCGCTGGATCCTCCCCTGCAAAGCGGGGGAGGGGGACCATGCGCAGCATGGTGGAGGGGGCGTTCAAATCCAAACGAAGGGTGAGACAAGTGGCCCGGCTCCGTCATTTCGCGACCCTCGCAGGCTCGGTCGCTCGGATGACGGTAGGGAGGCAGGACGCCGTCCGCGCTTCCCCCGGATTGAATTGCGTCGGCGGCACGATTAGAGACGGGCGATGACAAAGGATGAAAAAACCGTCCAGATGGCTGTGATCGGCGCCCCGCACGGCGTGAAGGGCGAGGTGCGGGTCAAGACCTTCACCGGCGATCCCTTGGCGCTGGGCGATTACGGCCCGCTGCGATCTGCAGACGGACGGACCTTCACCGTCGCGGCGATCCGCCCGGCGAAGACCGTCGTCGTGGTCCGCTTCAGGGAGATCGCCGGTCGCGAGGCCGCGGAAGCCGTGACCGGAACCGAGCTCTTCATCGACCGCTCGGCGCTGCCAGACGATCTGGACGACGATGAATTCTACCACGCCGATCTGATCGGTCTTGCCGTCCGCGACGAGACGGGCGCATCGATCGGCAAGGTCGCTGCGGTCCAGAATTTTGGCGGCGGCGACATCGTCGAGGTGGCGCTCACGGGCCGCCGAACGGTGATGATCCCGTTCACGCTCGCCGCCATTCCCGAAATTTCGGTTCGCGACGGCTTCATCCGCATCGACAGCGCCGGCGCGGGATTGGTCGAGGAGGATGGCGGCGAATGAGCTTTTCGGCCACCGTGCTGACGCTCTATCCGGAGATGTTTCCCGGCGCGCTGGGCCATTCGCTGGCGGGCCGCGCGCTGGAGCGCGGCGACTGGTCGCTGGAAACCGTCCAGATCCGCGACTTCGCCGCCGACCGGCATCGCACCGTGGACGACACGCCGGCCGGCGGCGGCGCCGGCATGGTCCTGCGCGCCGACATTCTGGCGAAAGCCATCGACCATGCCGCACCCGAGGACGACCGGCGGCCGAAGCTGTTGATGAGCCCGCGCGGAAAGCCGCTGACCCAAGGGCGCGTCCGCGCGCTGGCGGCCGGCCCCGGCGCGGTGATCGTCTGCGGCCGCTTCGAGGGTGTCGACCAGCGCGTGATCGAGGCCCGCGACCTCGAGGAAGTCTCGATCGGCGACTATATCCTCTCGGGCGGCGAGCCGGCCGCCCTTGTGCTGCTTGACGCAGTGGTGCGCCTGCTTCCGGGCGTCATGGGCAATGAGGAATCGGGCGCGGAGGAGAGCTTCGAAAGTGGGCTGCTGGAGCATCCACACTACACCCGTCCGCAGGATTTCGAGGGCAGGGCCATTCCCGACATTCTGACCTCCGGCAATCACGGACGGATCGCCGGGTGGCGACGCGGGGAAGCCGAGCGGCTGACGGCAGAGCGCCGGCCGGATCTTTTCGTTGTCCATCAAACGGAAAAGGGGTCGAAGAAATGACCCTGCTCCTCCGCCTCGAACATGCAGCGATGGCACTCGTCGCGCTCGTCGCCTTCCATCTTTCGGGCGGAAACTGGTGGCTGTTCGCCGCGCTGATCCTGGTTCCCGACATCTCGATGGCCGGCTATCTCGGCGGACCCCGGCTCGGCGCCTGGTGCTACAATGCCGTGCATACCTGGCTCGCCCCGGCAGCGCTCTGGCTGGTCGCGCTGGCTGCGGGCGCGCCGCTCCTCGCGCAGATCGCGATCATCCTCGCCGCTCACATCGCGATCGACCGGGCGCTCGGCTACGGCCTTAAGCGCGAAAGCGGCTTTCAGGATACGCATCTCGGCCGGATCGGACGACCGAAGGATGACCGTCCTGCCAGTTGATTCGACCGTGGATGTGGTGTATGTGCGCCCACGAAACGGCCGATGGCCGGGAATTTAACCAGAACACGTGAATTCGCTCCTGTTCCCTTCCCCAGGAAGGGACGCTTTCCGAGGCGGTATCGACTGCCGGTGAGACGGGCGCTCTGACGGTTCGCAAGAACTAAGGAATCATTCCAATGGACATCATCCGTCAGCTCGAGGCCGAGCAGGCCGCCAAGATCGAGGAAAAGCGCAAGCTCCCCGAATTCCAGCCCGGCGACACCGTTCGCGTGCAGGTGCGCGTCACCGAAGGCACCCGCACCCGCGTGCAGGCCTATGAAGGCGTCTGCATCGCCCGTTCCGGCTCGGGCTTCCAGGAAAGCTTCACCGTCCGCAAGATCTCCTACGGCGAAGGCGTGGAGCGCGTGTTCCCGGTCTACTCGCCGCTGGTCGAGGCGGTCGAGGTCGTGCGCCGTGGTAAGGTCCGCCGCGCCAAGCTCTATTATCTGCGCGATCGTCGCGGCAAGTCGGCCCGCATCGTCGAGAACACCGGCGTACGCGCCCGCAAGCTGAACGATGCCGAGCGCGACGCGCTCGCCGCCGAGAAGGCGCGCATCGAGGCCGAAAAGATCGCCGCCGCTGAGGCGCTGGCAGCCGAGAAGGCCGCTGCCGATGCCGCTGAAAAGGCGGCCGCAGAGGCTGCCGAGAAGGAAAACAGCGCGGCCGAGTAATTCCGGACCCACTGTTTCTGCATATCGACGATGGCGGCCAATGGCCGCCATTTTCGTTTCCACTGGGCTCGTATTTGTAGGAGAATGGTTTTCTCAAAGTGGGTCGGCGCAGGGAATCCCGTTTCTACCCGGCGTTCGTAGCGAGGCGTATATCGAAACGAATTCTGGCCGCCACTACCGGATTTGGCAGCCGTTCATCTTTCAAGGCAAATCGCGATGTCCCGTTCATCCTCTCCCGCTTCGGCCGCACCCCGGCCGTTCTATTCCTCGTTCGGCTTCCAGGTTCTGGCCGCCATGGTGCTCGGCCTCGCGCTCGGCTTCGTCGCGCGCTCCATGGGGCCGCACGCCGCCGGCGATCCCAACTGGCTCACCACCACGCTTTCGACCGTCGGCTCGATCTTCGTCCAGCTCTTGCGAGCCCTCGTTCCGCCGCTGATTTTCACGGCGATAGTGGCGTCGATCGGCAACCTGCGGCAGCTCTCCAACGCCGCCGCGCTGGTCTGGCAGACGCTGCTCTGGTTCGCGATCACCGCATTGATTGCGGTGCTGATCGGCATCGCGCTGGGCCTGTTCATCCAGCCGGGCCTCAATACCCAGGTTCTGGCTGAGGCCGCCAAGGAGCCTTCCACCACCGGCTCGTGGCTCGACTTCCTCAAGGGGCTGGTGCCGGCCAACATCTTTGGCCTGCAGGCCTCGACACGGCTCACCGATGGCGGCGCCACCACCGCATTGGGTTTCAACGTTCTGCAGATCCTCGTGATTTCGATCGCGGTCGGTGCCGCAGCCCTGCGCGTGGGTGAGGCCGCCGAGCCGTTCCTCGAGTTCAACCGCTCGCTGCTGGCGATCGTGCGCAAGGTGCTGTGGTGGGTCATCCGCCTGACGCCCATCGGCACGATCGGCCTGCTCGGCAACGCGGTGGCGCAATATGGCTGGCAGACGCTGGCACAGCTCGGCTGGTATTCGGTGGCGATCTATATCGGGCTGGCGCTCGTCGTCTTCGGCGTCTATCCGATCCTGCTGGCGCTGCACGGCCTCAACCCTGTGCGCTTCTTCGCCGGCGCGTGGCCGGCGATACAGCTCGGCTTCGTCTCCCGCTCCTCGGTCGGGACCATGCCGGTCACGGAAACGGTCACCGAAAAGGCGCTCGGCGTGCCGCGTGAATATGCGGCCTTCGCCGTGCCGCTCGGCGCGACCACCAAGATGGACGGCTGCGCGGCGATCTATCCGGCGATCTCGGCAATCTTCGTCGCGCAGTTCTACCAGCTTCCGCTCGGCATCGAGGATTACATCCTGATCGTCTTCGTATCGGTCATCGGCTCCGCCGCCACCGCGGGCCTTACCGGCGCGACCGTGATGCTGACGCTCACACTCTCGACGCTGGGCCTGCCGCTTGCCGGCGTCGGCCTGCTGCTCGCCATCGACCCGATCCTCGACATGGGCCGCACGGCGGTGAACGTCGCCGGACAGGCCCTGGTGCCGACCATCGTTGCCAAGCGGCAGGGCATTCTCGACCAGGACCGCTACGACAGCGCGGGCGACATCGACGTGCTCGATGTCGGCGTCCAGCCGAGCCACGCCTGACGCTCGCACCGGCCCCTCTCCAGCAAACGGCGTGGCGGGATCGAGTCCCGCCGCGCTTGGCAATGAGGCCCAGGGGAGTCTAGGTTTGCGGCGAAATCAGCTCAGGAGATCCACATGATCCGTCGCTTTGCCCCTTTCGCGGCCGTTGCCGCCACGCTTTTCATCGCTTCGACCGCGCAGGCGCAGGACTTGCCCGATCTCGGCGGACGCACCGTCGTCATCGTCACCGAAAACGCCTATCCGCCGCTGCAGTTCGTTGACCCCAAGACGGGCGAGGCCATCGGCTGGGAATACGATGCGCTGAAGGAGATGTCCCAGCGGCTCAACTTCGTCGTCGAGTACCAGAACACGAGCTGGGACGCGATGATCCAGTCGGTCTCCGACGGCCAGTACGACATGGGCATGACCGGCATCACCATCCGCGACGACCGCCGGGAGAAGGTCGACTTCTCCGATTCTTACATGCATTCCGAGATGCGCATGCTGGTGCGCGCCGACGAGGAGCGCTTCGCCGATGAGAAAGCGTTTGGAGAAAACGAGGACCTGCTGATCGCCGCCCAGCCCGGCACGACGCCATTCTATGTCGCCGTCTATGACATCCTCGACGGCAACGAGGCCAACCCGCGCATCAAGCTGTTCGAGACATTCGGCGCCACGGTTCAGGCACTGCGCACCGGCGATGTCGACCTCGTGATGACCGACGGCGTCGCCGCGCAAGGATATGTCGATGCCTCGAACGGCACGCTGAAGGTCATCGGCGGCCCGCTCGGCTCGGAAGATTTCGGCTTCATCTTCCCGAAAGGCTCCGATCTGGTGGCGCCAGTCAACGCCGCCATCGCCGCGATGGGGGCGGACGGAACGCTCGACGCGCTCAACAAAAAATGGTTCCTCGAATATAAGCTCGGCGAGTGAGCGCAGCGCATCCGCCCGCGAGCCGGAAGGAGTTTCCCTACTGGCTCGCCGCCGCGATAGCGATCGCCATTGCCATCGCCATCTTCGTCGCGGCGAACGACCTTTATTCACAGGTCTTCAGCATTGTCGCGCGCGGGCTCGGCATCACCGTCTTCGTCACGGTCATCGGGTTCGCGCTCGCCTCCGCGCTGGGTCTCGGCATCGCGTTGATGGCCTTGTCGGAGTCGCGTGTCCTGCGGCAGACGGCGCGCTTCTATGTCGAGATCATCCGCGGCGTGCCCATCCTGGTGCTGCTGTTCTGGATCGCCTTTGCCGGGGTGCCGGCATTCGTGGCAGGCTGGAACTGGGTGACGGCGCCGCTGGTGCAGGCAGGTCTCGTCGAGCCGCTGCTGGTACGCGACATCTCGCTTTTGTGGCGCGCCGTCGTCGCATTGACGATCGGCTATTCGGCGTTCATCTCGGAAGTGTTCCGCGCCGGCATCCAGTCGGTCGAGGCGGGCCAGATCGAAGCGGCCAAGGCGCTCGGCCTGTCCCGCTTCCAGCGCTTTCGGTTGATCGTCATGCCGCAGGCGCTACGTACCATCCTGCCGCCGCTCGGCAACGACTTCGTCGCCATGGTCAAGGATTCCTCGCTGGTCTCCGTCCTCGGCGTCGCCGACATCACGCAGATGGGCAAGGTCTACGCGGCCGGCTCGTTCCGCTTCTTCGAAACCTACTCGATCGTGGCCTATATCTACCTGCTGCTGACCGTCACCCTGTCGCTGGCCTTGCGCGCACTCGAACGCAAACTGAGAAAGGGAGCACACGAATGAACCAGGAAGAACAGGCGCTCGACCGCGTCTACACCGCCAAGTCGCCTCGGGAACTCGAGCGCGCCTATGCCGATTGGGCCGCCGATTACGACCGTGACACCATCGCACTGGGATACAGCCTGCCCTTCGTGGTTGCCGGCTGGGTGGGCCGCTACGTGCGGCGCGGCGATGGCCCGCTGCTGGATGCAGGTTGCGGGACGGGCCTTTCAGGGCCTTTTCTGAAAGCGCTGGGCTATGACGATCTCGTCGGCCTCGACTATTCGCGGCAAATGCTCGATCTGGCCGAGAAGCGCAACGCCTACCATGAGCTCCGGCAGGCCGAACTGGGCACGACCCTACCGTGGTCCGACGATCATTTCGCCGCCTTCCTGTCGAGCGGCGTGTTCACGGCCGGGCATGCGCCCGCGTCGAGTTTCGACGAACTGGTTCGCATCACGCGGCCGGGCGGCTACGCGATCTTCACCGTGCGCGACCTGTTGGTCGAGGATGGCGGATTCCGCGAGAAATTCCGGCAGCTCGAAAACGCAGGACGCTGGCGCGCGGTCGAAGAAAGCGAGCCCTTCCGCGCCTTCGTGCTGGCCGAGCCCGAGGTGAAGGTGAAGGCGTTCGTGTTCGAGCTTCTCTGAGTGCGCCGATGCGGAACCGCCGCGGCCTGCCGGCGTTGAAGAAGGCGGTATCCCGCGCCGCTTCCGAGGGATTCTCATGCAGGACATTCTCGACGACATCGGACATGCCACCTGGCTGCCGTTTTCGGTTACCGCAGCGCGGCTGGCGCTAGCGGCACTGCTGGGCGCCATCATCGGTTTCGAGCGTGAATGGCGCAACCACCCGGCCGGTTTGCGAACCCATATCCTGGTCTCGCTGGCGGCCGCCTGCTTCACCATCATCGGCATCGAGATCGTCCACAGTGCCCAGTTCGAGCAGGAGGGCTCGCGGCTCGACCCGCTCCGCCTGATCGAGGCGGTGACGGCCGGCGTCGCCTTCCTTGCCGCCGGCACCATCATCTTCGCCCGTGGCCGCATCAAGGGTCTCACGACCGGCGCGGGCCTGTGGCTGGCCGGCGCCATCGGGCTGGCCGCAGGCCTCGGCTTCTGGCAAATCGCGGGCTTTGCAACGTTGCTGGCGGTAGTCGTGCTCGGCCTCCTGCACTCGGTCGAGCGGAAGCTCGAACTCAACGGGGGCAAACAGTCTCCGGACGACTCATGATAGACGGGCGAGCAACGCCGGCATGTCGTCCACGAACCGGAGCTGACCGTGACGGTTGGTTTCGGCGACATAGGCTGCGAATGCCTCGCTCGCCTCGACATGCCGCGAAACGTCGCCCAGTATGGCGAGCTTCAGCCTGTAATTCACGAACTTCTGCGTAAATTCGCCCAGAACGCCGGAACGCAGCCGAAAGAACGCGTCGGGAAGGCGCGAGGCCGGAACGGCGACCCAGTCCACGTCCTGGCCATAGGTTTCCCCGATCACGTCAAGCGCATCGAGCCGCGCGCCCTCGGCGGGCAGTTCGAGGATCGCGAGATTCCCGTGACGATGAAGGATTGCGGTCATGCGGGTATTCTTCGGGAACGCCTGCAACTGATCAAGCCGTCGGCCGATTGCCGAGCCGGCGAAACGCTGGTATGAGCTTGGCCATGGAAGAGCTTTTCGGACATCCGGCCTATAAGGGCTTCGTGCTGCAGGACGTGAAGCGTCTGCCGGCGCGGTTCTTCGTCCGCATTACCGGCGCGACGCTCGCCCGCCTGGGCTGAGCGCGCCTTCCGATTCCGGCCTCATGGCCGCCCCTTCCAT
>JAEWFU010000020.1 GCA_023388675.1 Pseudomonadota bacterium
GGCTATTCCCTACTCGCTATGCAGCGATGTCCATTTCGCGGAAACGTTCGAGGAGCTGCGGGCGATTGAACGGCTTCAGGATGTAGCCCTTCGCGCCTGCGCGCTTGGCACGCATGATCGTGCCGACGTCGAATTCGGTCATGCAGATGACGATGTGGGGCTTGTGGAGCTCGTTGATCGACATCGCCTGGCGAATGAACTCATCCGTCATCATGTCGGGCAGGCTGGAATCGACGACGATAATGTCGGGCATATCGGTCGCGCAGATGGCCAGCGCCTCCACGGCCAGCCCAGCCTCGGTCACGTGCATCTCCGGGCCGTTCAGGATACGCTTGGCGACCTTCCTGATGACGTTGGAATCATCGACGATCATGCAATGCTTCATGGTCCACCCCTTTTCATGCACGCCGGATTGCATCGAGAGGCAGACTAGGGGCGTTCGGTAAAAATCGCCGTAATCGGCTAGCTAAAAAATGCGTTAAACGCCGCACATGCCGAGTGGGCAAAGCGCTAATTGCGGGTGAGGCCGGCTCAGGCGCGACAAGCCGATTTCATGTCGTCGGACCCGGCCTTAAAGCGTGTCGCTGCCGATGGTATTCAGATAGGAGCTCTGCACCTGCGCCGCGTCGATTCGCATCGAACACCTCAGCGACGTCATCCTCGGGCTTGTCCCGAGGATCTACTGCTCTGACAGGTTGGCAGATCCTCGGGACAAGCCCGAGGATGACGTCGTCGACATGAATCCGGCAACGCGCAACACGCCTTAGACCGCCGTCAAGACGATTTCTTCGGCGGTGGCCCGCATCGAGATCGTCATGCCCGCCTCCCGGGCGAGGAGCAGCGTATAGTAGGGCTGAACGGCATGGGCATCGATCGGCTCGTCCGATTTGACCCCTGAATGGAGTTCCAGGAAACGCGCCGGCACGCGCACCATCGGTCCGTTGGCCGTGAGCGTGAACCGAGGCGCGGTGTCCAGATCGTGAAGCTGAACCGTCAGCTTGCCGCCGCGCGGGATGGCGGCGTTGGCGACGAGGATCAGGTTGAGCAGCAATTTTACCTTGTTCTTGGGCAGCAGCGCCCGCGCGCCCTGCCACTCGAACTCGGGCTTCTCGTTCGCAAGGAATGCAATAGCCACGCTCTCCGCGTCGCCGGTATCGATCTGCATGCCGGCAGAGCCGGCCGCGCCGAACGCAATGCGCGCGAACTGCAAACGCGCCGAGGCGTTGCGCGCGCTGGTGCGGATGAGGCGCATCGCGTCTTCGTCGGCGCCGCCTTCATCCAGCAGCTCGAGACCGTTGTTGATCGCACCCACCGGGGAGATGATGTCGTGACAGACCCGGCTGCAAAGCAGGGCTGCGAGCTCCGGTGCGGAAAGGGTCAAGATATCGGCCATGCAGCAAGGATCCCGTCGTCTGTCTCAGTTCATGCAAAACACCAGCGTTGCGCCGCGCGCCGCTGGCGAATCACCCCTTCAGTTGTCAGTCATTGGTTACACAAGGAAGGCGGTGCGACAAGGAAACCCGAACGGCCCATGATGGCAAGGCGTCACAATATGCCTCGGTAAAGCAACGGTTTATGCGCTTCGGCGTGAGAGGACCAAGCGAAAGGCCAATGGTTAATGATTGGATAAGGTTTCGGTCATATTTTGACTGATATTGGCGTGTGGGTGCGGCCCGAATGGGCTGCATGCGCCGCGACGCGGCGGGGCAGTTCGATACGGAGACAGAAGGCATGTTCTGCAGGCTCTTTTCTCGAAACCTGATCAGCGTGGCTGCCGCGATGCTGTTTGCCGTGGCCGCTGCGACATCGACGGCACTGCCGGCGCGCGCTGCGGCCGGCGAGGCCTATACGGCCCAGGAGGTTCTCGATTCCGGGCATCAGTTCTTCGGCACCACATCGGGCGGGCTCGCCTCGGTGGTCGAGCAGATATTCTCGTCCTACGGCATGCCGAACGGCTACATACTGGGCGAGGAAGGTTCCGGCGCGCTGATCGGCGGCCTTACCTTTGGCGAGGGTACCCTCTACACCAAGAATGTGGGCGACCATTCCGTCTTCTGGCAGGGGCCATCGCTCGGATGGGACTTCGGCGGGCAGGGCTCTCGCACGATGATCCTGGTCTACAATCTGGACAGCATCCCCGCCCTTTATCGCCGTTATGCCGGCGTTGCCGGTTCGGCCTATGTGGTGGCGGGGCTGGGTTTCACCGTGCTCAAGAACGGTCCGGTGCTGCTGGTCCCGGTGCGCACCGGCGTGGGCGCGCGGCTGGGGCTCAATGTCGGCTATCTGAAGCTGACCCAGTCGCCGACCTGGAATCCTTTCTGAGGATAGCCAGCGCATTTAACCTTACCGTGCGCAACAGCGCGCACGGTACTGGATTCCTCCTGTCCCGCCGTGGCACATAGGGCGTGAATTCCGCGCGCCGCGCGGCGTGGATTGGACGAAACGCAGTGATCCAGACGACGCTCTTCTTCATTCTCGGTTTCCTATGCGCCGCATTCCTGGCGCTTATGGTGGCTCCCGCGATCTGGCGGCGTGCGGTCGCGCTGACGCGCAAGCGCATCGAGGCTTCGGTGCCGCTGACGATGGATGAGATCCAGGCTGACAAGGACCGGCTGAGGGCGGAGTTCGCCATGTCGACGCGGCGGCTGGAGATGAGCCTGAAATCGTTCCGCGAGAAAGCGTCGGAACAGATCGTCGAGATCAATCGCAACCGGGACGAACTCAAGCGCATCGCCGAGGAGCGCGACGAGAAGAATGCCGCGATGACCCAGCTCGAAGCGCGAACGGGCGAGCTGCGCGCTGAACTGCGCCAGCGGGAGGAGCAGTTGCAGCGGCTTTCCGAGCGCGTGGGCGAACATGAGCGCATGCTGGGCGAGCGCGCTCTCGAGCTCGAAAAGCTCGGACACATGTATGACGAGGCGAGTTTCAGCGCGTCGAGCCGCCAGATCGAGATCGTGGCGCAGGAATCGAAGCTGGAGAAGCTGACAGACGATGTCGCGACCTTGCGCAATGAGCGCAAGGAAGCCGACAGG
>JAEWFU010000042.1 GCA_023388675.1 Pseudomonadota bacterium
GTGTTGCGCCCGTGCGGATTGCCCCTATGTAGAAGCTGAGCCATCAACCCATTCATTTGAGCAAGGGAGAATTTGCCATGGCCTTCGAACTGCCCGAACTGCCTTACGATTACGAGGCGCTGCAGCCCTATATGTCGAAGGAAACGCTGGAGTTCCACCACGACAAGCATCACAAGGCCTATGTCGACAACGGCAACAAGCTGGCTGCCGAAGCGGGCATGGAAGATCTCTCGCTGGAAGAGATCGTGAAGCAGTCCTATGGCAAGAATCCCGGCCTCTTCAACAATGCCGGCCAGCATTACAATCACATCCATTTCTGGAAGTGGATGAAGAAGGGCGGCGGCGGAAAGAGCCTGCCGGGCGCGCTCCAGAAGGCGGTCGACAGCGACCTTGGCGGTTACGACAAGTTCCGCGCGGACTTCATCAATGCGGGTACGACCCAGTTCGGTTCCGGCTGGGCATGGCTGACTGTCAAGAACGGCAAGCTTGAGATCACCAAGACGCCGAACGGCGAAAACCCGCTGGTGCACGGTGCTGAGCCGATCCTCGGCGTCGACGTGTGGGAGCACTCCTATTACATCGACTACCGCAATGCCCGGCCGAAATATCTCGAAGCCTTCGTCGACAGCCTGATCAACTGGGATTACGTGCTGGAGCGCTACGAAGCGGCGACCAAGTAAGCTCTGCACCGATCGGACATCGGAAAGGCCCCGTCAAACCGGGGCCTTTCTTTTGCCTAGAGCCACCAATCGATCACGCAAGCGTGACGACCGGGTATGGCGATTTGACTTTGACTATGCGGAGAATCCGCGAAGATCGGCCCGAAATTCCGTTCCAGCCGCTGCCAGATACCGGAGTCCTTCATGAAATTGCTCGCATATGCCACCGTAGCCCTAGCAGCCATGAGCGTAGGCGCTGCCGCCGACGCCCTGGAAGACCGGCAGAACCTAATGAAGGAACGCGGCGGGCTGATGCGCATTCTCGCGCCGATCGCCCAGGAAAAACAGCCTTTCGACGCGGCGACCGTGCTCGACGCGCTCGAGAAGCTCAACGCAAACGCACAGGCGACGACCGATGTGGCCGCGCTGTGGCCCGAGGGAAGCGACACCGGAGATACCGAATCCTCGCCGAAAATCTGGGAGGACATGGCTGGGTTCCATGCTGCCAGCGACAAGTTCGCAGCCGACACGACGGCTGCGGTTGAGGCTGCCCCGCAGGACCTCGCTGCCTATCAGGCGGTCTTTGGTGCCGTCGCCGGCAATTGCGGCTCTTGCCACGAAGCCTACCGCATGTAGCTCCCGCTATCGCATCCGTCTCGATGTTCCGTTCCGGTAAGCTGCTGCTGAGCATCGCCGCCTTGGCTCTGGCCGGCGGCGTGGCCTTGTGGTTCGCCAGCGCGCCGCGGCCTCTCGACGATGCAGAGAGGGCGGCTCTCGAAGGCGGCGATGCCGAGCGAGGCGAGCAAATATTCTGGGCGGGTGGCTGCGCCTCCTGTCATGCGGCGCCCGGGGCCACGGGGGAGGACCGGCTGGTGCTTGCCGGCGGCGTCAGGCTCGAAACCTCGTTTGGCGACTTCGTCGCGCCGAACATATCCCAGCATCCGCAGGATGGCATAGGCGGCTGGTCGGCCGGCGATCTCGGCAACGCCATGCTGCGCGGCGTGTCACCCGCAGGCCAGCATTATTACCCGGCCTTTCCTTATGGCTCCTATGCCCGGATGCAGCCGGAAGACATAGCCGACCTTCATGCGTTCATGATCACGTTGCCCGAAGTCGAGGGCAAGGCGCCGCAAAGCGAAATCGCGTTTCCGTTCAGCATTCGGCGCGGCATCGGCCTCTGGAAGATGCTGTTCCTGGACGATGCGCCGGCGGTCGCGCTCGACAATCCGTCCGAAGCAGTCGCGCGCGGACAATACCTTGTCGAAGGCCCCGGCCATTGCGGTGAATGCCACACACCCCGCAACGCGTTCGGCGGACTGGACAAAGGGCACTGGCTGGCCGGCGGTCCCGCTGCCGAAGGGGAGGGCACGGTGCCCAACATCACGTCCGGCGAGGGCGGGATCGGCGACTGGAGCGAGGCCGACATCGCATACCTGCTCGAGACGGGTTTCACGCCGGATTTCGATTCTGTCGGCGGCTCGATGGCATCGGTCATACGCAACATGGCCGAACTGCCGTCGTCGGATCGCGAAGCCATCGCTGCCTATCTCAAGGCGATACCCGGACATCCGGACGGATCGTGAGCGATCCTAGGCCTTTCCCACGACCTTGAGCGCGAACGCGTAGCCGTAGGCGATTTCTTCAAGGCGCGAAAAACGCCCCGAGGCGCCTGCATGGCCAGCATCCATGTTGATGCGGAACAGAACCGGATTGTCGTCGGTCTTGCGGGCACGTAGCCGCGCAACCCATTTGGCGGGTTCCCAATAGGTGACGCGCGGATCGGTCAGCCCCGCGACCGCGAGGATCGGGGGATAGGCCTGGGCCGAGACGTTGTCGTAAGGGGAATACGCTGCGATCGTTCGATAGTCCGCCTCGGACTCGATCGGGTTGCCCCATTCCGGCCATTCCGGCGGCGTCAGCGGCAGGGTGGCGTCGAGCATGGTGTTGAGCACATCGACGAAGGGAACTTCGGCGACGATGCCTGCGAATGCCTCGGGCGCCATATTGGCGATTGCACCCATCAGCATGCCGCCCGCCGATCCACCCTGCGCGACGATCCGGTCGTGACTGGTCAGTTTCTCGGCAACGAGATGGCGCGCAGCGGCGATGAAATCGGTGAAGGTGTTTTCCTTGCGATCGCGCTTGCCGTCCTCGTACCAGCCGTAGCCCTTGTCCTTGCCGCCGCGGATATGCGCGATCGCATAGACGAAACCGCGATCGACCAGTGAAAGACAGTTCGTGTTGAACGATGCCGGGATCGCGATGCCATAGGAGCCGTAGCCGTAGAGCAGGCATGGCGCTGAACCGTCGAGCGGCGTGTCCTTGCGGTAGAGCAGCGATACGGGGACCAACTCGCCGTCGGGCGCGGGTGCGAGAAGGCGCCGGGTGACGTAGTCATCCGGGTTATGCCCGGAAGGGACTTCCTGCGTTTTCAGAAGCAGGCGCTCGCGGGTGCGCATGTCGTAGTCGTAGACCTGAGCGGGGGTGGTCATCGACGAGTAGCTGAAGCGGATGATGTCGGTGTCGTATTCGTAGGAGCCGGCGAGACCGAGGGAATAAGCCTCCTCCTCGAACGCCACGACGTGCTCCTCGCCGGTGGCGCGGTTGCGGACGACGATGCGCGGCAGGCCTTCCTTGCGCTCCAGTCGGACGAGGTGGTTGCGGAAGCCCATGACCGACAGGATCAGGCGGCCGGGCTCATGCGGCACCAGTTCGGTCCAGTTCGTCTCGCGCGGATCGGATACCGGGGCGGTCATGATGCGGAAATTCTTCGCGCCGCCCGAGTTCGTCAGGATGAAGAAGATATCGCCGCCTTCCTCCAGATCGTACTGGATCCCCGTTTCGCGGGCCTTTACGAGGACCGGCTCCGCATCGGGCATCGCAGCGGGAAGCAGGCGGTACTCGCTTGTTTCATGATCGCTGATCGAAATCATGATCCAGTCATTCAGGCGGGTTCCGCCGACGCTCATAAAGAAGCCCGGATCGGTTTCCTCGTAGACCAGCCTGTCCTGGGCGGTATCGGTGCCGATGCGGTGATGGAAGACCTGCGAGGGGCGATGGTTGTCATCGAGCCGGGTATAGAAGAAGCCCTCGTTCGTCGCGTCCCACACACCTTCGCCGCCGGTGTTCGGGACGATTTCGGTCAGGTCCGCGCTGGTCTGAAGATCGCGAATCTTGAGGGTGTAGAATTCGGAGCCCTTGTCGTCGAAGCCCCAGACAAGCCGCTCGTGGTCGCCTGAATGATCCACGCCGCCGATGCGGAAATAGGCTTTGCCTTCGGCTTCCGCGTCGCCGTCGATGAGGATCGCTTCGTTGCCGCCGTCCCTTGGCACGCGGAAAAATCGCGGATGCTCGCCGCCTGTTCGGTAGGACGTGCCGTAGGCGAAGGGACCGTCCTTCATCGGCACACTTGAATCGTCTTCCTTGATCCGTCCCTTCATCTCGCCGAAGAGCGTTTCGCGAAGGGGGCCCGTGTCGGACATCAGCGCCGCCTGATAGGCGTTTTCTGCTTCCAGATGAGACCGGATCGCGGGATCGAGCTTCGAGGGATCCTTGAACATCTCCTGCCAGTTGCCGGCGCGAAGCCAGGCATACTCGTCCACCCGCTCGATGCCGTGACGGACATCATTATGCGGGCGTTGTTCGGCGCTGGGGGCGGCGATGGCCGAAAACCTTGCAGTCGATGACATGGTGTTCGCTACTCCTCGTCTATGCTCGGGGGAACCGAAAATCGGCCAGCGGGTCAGGCAGATCTGCAGACCATGCGAATAGGCAGATGCGGGGAAAGGCGCAAGAGATGCCAAGTTCGAGATGCCAAGTTCGTTCGACGCCTGACCGAAGGCGGCGCTGAATGCCCTTGCGCAAGGGACAGCCGGCACTCTTCGGCCGCAATTAATGAATTGAGCAAATGCCCAAAGAAGATCGATCTGTCTTATACTGATACTTAGTTTGTTTTTTACGGGACTCCGAAGATGAAGAATTGACTTACTGTATTGTTGGCCCCATGTATGCGGCGTAACGCGAATCGGAAGGCGCAGCACAAAATGCGTCCATGCGTTATATTCCGGGAGCGAACATGCCTCGGAAGGTGCAATTTCTTACCATACTGGGGCCAAATGATGGACATTACCGAAACTCCCGCCAAAAATGACGAGATGCTGATCGAGCT
>JAEWFU010000129.1 GCA_023388675.1 Pseudomonadota bacterium
GCTCAGGAGCCGTTTCAGGAAACGCACGACATCCTCCTCCACCGAGCCGGTGTCGGGATAGGCCACGTCGCGCTTCTGCCGTTGGTAGACGTCCAGCAGCAGCGCGGCCTTGCTCGGCCACCAGCGATAGATCGTCGGCTTCCCCGCTCTGGCCCTGCGCGCCACGGCCTCGATTGAAAAGCCGCGATGACCCTCTTCCATGAGCACGCTTTCGGCGGCCTCCAGGATGGCCTCTGCGCTTTTGGGGTTTCGTCTGGCGCCGATCGAACGGCGCGCTTCGTCTTCTGTCACTGAGCGGTTCTCCTGCAGGCAGAATAGCAGGCGCCTTGACAAAACGAAACGGGTCGTTTTATATAACGAAACGTTCCGTTCCTATAAGCATCCGACCATGCCCGGGGGTCTCTCGTGTCACGCATGAGCCGCTTCATTTGTCTTTCGTCGCCAACCGCACAGTCCGGAGAACCCACCATGACCGCACACGCTTCCACATCCGCCGCCAGCGCGCAGGCCGCCACGCGTTTTTCCCGTCCGCGCTTCGCCTTTTTGGTCGCGCTCGGTGTCTATCCGCTCATCACCGGCCTGCTCTACCTGATCTTCCCGCTTACGGACGGCTGGCTTCTGTGGCAGCGCACACTTCTCATCGTCCCCATCATGGTGACGGCCATGGTGTGGGGTCTGATCCCCGGCGTGCAGAAGCATTTCCGCGGCTTCCTGAACCCGCAAAGTTAGTCCGGTCGGCCCGGCGGCGCTGCAAAACGCCTTGCGCCGCCGGGGTATATGGGGCAAACGACGCCTTTCTCACCCTTGCCCTTCGAGTTGCCATGTCGGACACCGTTTCGCCCCTCGCACCCCGCAAGCAACCCAGGATGCCGGCGGTGCCCGGCGTGCGCATCGCCACCGCCCAGGCCGGCATCAAGTACAAGGGCCGCACCGATCTGCTGGCCATGGTGTTCGACGAAGGCACGACCGTGGCGGGCGTCTTCACCCGTTCCAAATGCCCGTCGGCGCCGGTGGAATTCTGCCGCGCCAACCTGCCCGGCGGCAGCGCACGCATCCTCGTCGTCAATTCCGGCAATGCCAATGCCTTCACCGGCAGGCGCGGACGCGAGACGACGGCAGCGACAGCGCAGGCGGCGGGCAAGGCGACGGGCTGCGCCGAAAGCGAGGTTTTTCTCGCTTCGACCGGCGTGATCGGCGAGCCGCTCGATCCGGCCAGGTTCGCCCACCTTCTCGGCGACCTCGTCGACCGGGCCGAGCCCGGCATGTGGGCCGAGGCCGGCAAGGCGATCATGACCACCGACACTTATCCGAAATACGCCACAGCCAAGGTGTCGCTGGGTGACGTCGAAATCACCATCAACGGCATCGCCAAGGGCGCCGGCATGATCGCGCCCGACATGGCGACGATGCTGTCCTTCATCGCCACCGATGCGCCGATCGATGCGCCGGTCCTGCAGGACATGCTGTCGAAGGGGGTCGGCAAGACCTTCAACGCCGTGACGGTCGACAGCGACACCTCCACCAGCGACACGCTGATGCTGTTTGCCACCGGCGCGGCCGAGAAGTCCGGCGCGCCGCGGATCAGCGACCCGAAGGATGCGCGCCTTTCGCAATTCCGCCGCGCGCTCAACCGCATGCTCAAGAACCTTGCGCTGCAGGTGGTGCGCGACGGCGAGGGCGCGCGCAAGCAGGTCGAAGTGACGGTGACAGGGGCGAAATCGGCCCGCTCGGCCAAGCGCGTGGCTCTGTCGATCGCCAATTCGCCGCTGGTCAAGACGGCGGTCGCCGGCGAGGACGCCAATTGGGGTCGCGTCGTGATGGCGGTCGGCAAGGCCGGCGAGCCTGAGGATCGCGACCTGCTCGCCATCTGGTTCGGCAATATCCGCGTTGCGCATGAAGGTGAGCGCGATCCCGCCTATTCCGAGGCCGAGACGTCCGCCTATATGAAGCAGGACGAGATCGTGATCCGCGTCGATCTCGGGCTCGGACGCGGCAAGGCCACGGTGTGGACCTGCGACCTGACGAAGGAATATGTCGCCATCAATGGCGACTACAGGAGCTGAGGCGGTTCGCTTTATGGAAGTCGGAAACCCCTCCACGGCAGACCTGCCCACCGTGCGGCGGTTCGAGGCGGCCGGTTCTCGGGCCTGGCCTGCGACGACCGTCTATTATGACGGAGCATGGGCCGTGAGGCTGACCGGCGGGCATCCGGCCAAGCGTCTCAATTCCGTCAACCCGCTGGACCCGGGCGACGACGGCCGCGTCCGCGAACGCGTCGCGCGCGCGGCACGGCGCTTCGCCGCCTACGGTCGCCCGCTGACCTTTCGGATGTCGCCGCTGTCCGGTCGAGGCGTGACCAGGTATCTCGACGGCGAAGGGTGGAGCAGCTTCTCCACGTCGCTTGTCATGCGGGCGAAGCTCGAAGACCGTTTGCTGCGCGATGCCATGCATCAGATTCCGCTGAAGGACATCGGCCGGTTCATCACCGCCGCCATCGCCATCCGCAATCTCGACCCCGTGCTGCAGCCGGGGCTGTCCGAAGTCATCGGCTCGATCCAGCCTCAAGTCGGGCTGTTCGTGCTGGAAGAGCACGGCACCCCTGTCTCGACCGCGATCTGCGTGCGCGACGGTGACCTTGCCGGCCTGTTCGAGGTGGCGACCGAGGAAAGCCAGCGCGGCAAGGGCTACGGGCGGCGCACGCTGCTTTCCGCACTGAAATGGGCGCGCGCGCAGGGTGCCCGCAGCGCCTGGCTGCAGGTTGAGGCAGACAACGACCAGGCCATCGGGCTCTATCGGTCGATGGGCTTCGAAGAGCTCTACAGCTATCACTACCGCCAGCCCCCCGCGCCGGGGACCGCATGAACCAGCCGGAGGAATCGAAGCCGCTGCTGCTGGTCGCCGCCTGCGCGCTGGTCGACGGCGACGGGCGCGTGCTGATCGCTCAGCGTCCAGAGGGGAAACAACTCGCCGGCATGTGGGAATTTCCCGGTGGCAAGATCGAGCCGGGTGAGACGCCCGAGGAGACGGTTGTGCGCGAATTGCGCGAGGAGCTCGGCATCGAGACCAAGGTCGCCTGTCTCGCGCCGCTGACCTTCGCCAGCCACGCCTATGAAAGCTTCAACCTGCTGATGCCGCTTTTCGTCTGCCGCCGCTACTGGGGTATTCCGCAGGCCCAGGAGGGGCAGGCGTTGAAGTGGGTGCGCCCCAACAAGCTGCGCGACTATCCGATGCCGCCTGCGGACGAGCCGCTCATCCCGTTCCTGATCGATTTGCTTTAGGATCACGCCCAATCCCTGAGTGTCGAGTGGTGCTAAAGCGTCGCCAGATGCGTAGCTCGACGGTGGGAAGGGAATGCGCCACGGCGGCGCAAAGGGAAGAGCCTCGTATTTAAGCTGCCGCTTTATTGCCAAACTTACGGCAGGGGTGCGCCGTCTTGGCCATCATCGTGCCAATCTTCCCCGGAGTGTGGCGTCAACGTGTTGTCAAGCATCACTTTCTAACTATGTAACATATTGAAATTCAACGATTATATCCTTGTTTCATGCATCCCTAATGTGGTCTCGTGGGATTCCGTCCCGCGGACTTGATCCGCTGGTCGGGATCAACTGCCAACACTATGGAGACCTGACATGAAGAAACTTCTGTTTGGAACCACAGCGCTTGCACTGGCCCTCATGGCCGCGCCTGCGGCCACTACGGTAGCCCTCGCACAAGGAGCTTCCGCCTTCAGTCCGGGCCACCAGGAAAGCCCTGCCAACACTGTGGCTCCTGGACAAGTGAAGGGTTCTGATGAAAACGCCAGTTCTTACTCTCCTGGATACTCCATGAATACGGCTGCAGACGACGGCGATGCCGGCGACGATGGCGATACCGGTGACGACGGTGATGCTGGCGACAACGGCGATACCGGCGACGATGGCGATACCGGTGACAACGGTGATGCTGGCGACAACGGCGATACCGGCGACGGCGGCGATGCCGGTGACGATGGTGATGCCGGCGACAACGGCGATGCTGGCGATAGTGAAGGTGAGAGCGGCGACGCCGGCACCTCCTAAGTCATCAACATCAAAGGTTTGCCCAGAGGGCACCGCATCACGAGGAAGCCGGTTGCACGCAGCCGGCTTCTTTTTCACCTGGAGTTCCGGACGAAGTGGAATCGTCGCGTGAGCGATGCCCCCTCCACCGTCTCCAGCGAGCCTCTTGTTTCGCGTGTCCTTCGCCCTCCGCTTCGCTCGGGAGGTGTCTTGAAAGGCCGAAGAGAGCGGTTCGGTGAAGACCTGAAACGATCCAGCAGTCCGGCAGCCGATCGTTAATCAATCCTTCAGCGCCATGTGAAATTTTAAGTAAACGGACGGGACCGCCCCATCCGGCATGTGGTCCGCGCATGGAGGAGAATGCGATGCCGTTTCGCGACGATTGGGAAACGCCGCGCGCCGCGCGCAGATGGAGCGCCGGCCCGGCGGGCATGGGCGCATTGCGCGTGACGCTGCTGTTCGGTTCCGCTGCGGTCGCTCTTGCCTTGATCCTGACGCCGATGCTTGAGGACCGGACGCGCAAAGTGGCCTATTCCGCCTATCCCGCCGGTGTCGACATGATGCCGACCGGTTCGATCGGCCAGCGCTCCAATCCCGGTGCATACACGATCCGCCGCAGCGTGTTGCAGCCATCCCCGAATGCGGTCTGCATCTTACGCGACAACGGCATGCGCACGGGCGATTGTTGAGTCGCCGTTAACCGTGCCGGTTAACGGTTTGGTTCAAGCATCCTCTTATATTAACCGCATCGACGCCCAGCCACGGGATGAGAGGCGATGCTGAGCAGATTTCTGAGGGATGAGCGCGGGGCGACGGCCATCGAATACGGGCTCATCGTCGCGGTCCTGTCGCTTGCCATTATCGGCAGTCTCGGCCTGCTGATGAACAACATCGAAAACAATTTCGACTACATCAGCAACATCGTCGTCGAGTCCAGCAGCGGCGAATAGGCCGCACGAGTTCAGCCCTCGTTCCCGCTCTCGCCAAGCACCTTGGCCAGCGATACCGTCGCACTGCCGGGTTTCAGGGGCTTCTGCTGCGAGGCGTGCGGCGCCCAGCCGGAAAGCCAGATCGTCGAGAAGGTCGCGCGAACGCGCCCGTCGGGGTCGGAAAACCGTTCCGCGTAGATTTCAGCCGCACGCATGAACAGCGCGCGCGTCGCCGGCGTGCGGCTGCGTCCCGCCAGGGCATTTGTCGCGCCCATCGCCCGCAGGTCGCGCATCAACGCGAACATCGAATCGTAACGCACCGTCACCGTTTCCAGGTCCGCGACCGGCAGCGCGAAGCCCGCGCGCTGCAACAGCGCGCCGGCATCGCGCA
>JAEWFU010000154.1 GCA_023388675.1 Pseudomonadota bacterium
CGCTTTGCCGCTCGTCATGCTTGCTGGGCCTTCTGCCAGTCGCGCTTTATCTTTCCGGCAAGACTCCATTTGTGGACCTCGGTCGGTCCGTCGTAGATGCGGAAAGCGCGAATCTCACGGAAGACACGCTCGACGATCGTGTCCGCCGTCACGCCCTGCCCGCCCATCATCTGTACGCAGCGGTCAGCCACGCGCATAAGCGCCTCCGATACCGCGACCTTCGCCATCGAGCTTTCGGTGGTGCCCCGCGCTCCTGTGTCGAGAACGTCGGCACACCAGTAGGTCACCAACTCGGCCTGCTTCAGATCGATGCTGTTCTCCGCCAGCATGAAGCCCACGCCCTCATGATCGATGAGGTGCTTGCCGAAGGCCATGCGGCGGTTGGCGTAGTCCGTGGCAATCTCGTTGGCACGGATGCATGCGCCTAGCCAACGCATGCAATGCGTCAGGCGCGCCGGCGCCAACCGCACCTGGGCATAGCGGAAGCCTTCGCCGCTCTGGCCGAGCATCTGGTCCGCGGGCACCCGCAGATCGTCTATCCGCACGATCGCATGGCCGCCGGGCATGGTGCTGTCGATGGTGTCGAGCACGCGCTCTATTCTGATGGCGGGGTCCGGCAGGTCGACAAGGAACATGCAGGCGCCGTCGTCCGACTTCGCCATGACGATGCCGATGCTCGCTCCCTCGACACCGGTGATATACGCCTTGCGCCCGTTGACGACCCAGTGGTTGCCGTCCGGGCGGCAGGTCGTCTGCATCATCGACGGATCCGACCCTGCCCCGCCCTCCTCCGCGGGCTCCGTCATAAAGAAGGCGGAACGCGTTCTTCCCTGAACGAGCGGATCGAGAAACCGCTTGCGCAGCTCCGGGCCAGCCACCTTGCCAAGAAGATACATGTTGCCCTCGTCCGGAGCAGCGGTATTGCAGGCGGTAGGCCCCAGCGGAGACAGGCCACTGCGGATCAGGACCGCCGCTGTTTCCCTGTGGGAGAGATGGCTGCCGTCGGCCAGAATATGCGGTGTCATGACGCCGGCTTCCCGCGCAAGAGCGCGCATCTCCGTGACCATGTCATGCGAGGGCCCATGTGACCCGAGCCTCTGGTCTTGCTCGTAGGGCACCACCGTTTTTCGTACAAAAGCCTCGACCCGGTCTGCAATCTCCAGCGCTCGGGCCGATATACCGCGCGTTTCAAACAAGCTCTTCAAATGAACCTCCCGATTTTCTGGATTTGGATGCGGTCATATTCCCCGGTCACCGGAGCCGGCAAACGCGCATCAAAGGGACGAGACAAGATGACCGCCGTCGACGGTTATCGAAGACCCGGTCATGTATCGACCTGCATCCGAGGCAAGCAGCAGCAACGCGCCGTCCAGATCCGAGGGCGCTCCAAGACGCCGCTGCGGTATGCGCCTGATCAGTGCCTTGCCCGCATCCGACGCAAAGAACTCACGATTCAGATCGGTTTCGATATAGCCCGGGCAGAGCGAATTGACGCGAATGCCGAAACGAGCCCATTCCAGCGCCAAAGCTTCGGTAAGGCGCACCACTCCCGCTTTCGATGCGGCATAGGAGGCTAGATTGCCGGCCACCCTGTGGCCGAGGATCGACGCAACGTTGACGATGGAGCCGCCTCGACCATCGGCCTGCATTCTCCTGGCTGCCGCCTGTGCGACGAGGAAGACGCCCTTGAGATTGGTGTCGAGCACGCGATCCCAGTTCTGCACCGACATGGACAGAGCCGGAACGGCTTCCGAGATACCAGCATTGTTGACAACGATGTCCACATGCAAGCCCGCCGCATCCAGCTTCGCGAAACCAGAAGCGACGCTGCTCTCGTCGCAAACATCCAGGCCGATCGTATCGGCCCTCCCGCCCGCGGCCTCGATCTCCGCCTTCTGCGCTTCAAGCGCCTCGACCCGCCGCGCCGCCAGCACTACCCGCGCACCCTGGGCGGCCAGCATACGCGCAAAATGGGCACCCAACCCCGAGGAGGCCCCGGTTACAATTGCTACGCGGTCTTGAAGGTTCATGATCAGATTCCGATATTTCGAGCGAGCGCTCGCTTTTTATATCGCCTGATCGGCCGGCGCAACCGGGTTCATTGCCTCTCTGCCCCATGTTGAGTAGTAGTTGCCGGATAATGGACAGGACCTTGACCGCTCGCCCCTTCGATCCGCAGAACTATTCTCTCGAGCAGCTGTGCGGACGCATCTTCGTCCGCCACAAGGATCGAATACGGGTTCGCAAGCCGCAGGCGGCAATCGCGAACCTGGCAAAGATCGTGCAGACCTTCCTCAAGCTGACCAACAGGAAGGGGTTCCACGCGACGTCACTTCGTGAGTTGAGCGAAGCCGCCGAACTCTCGATGGGCGGCCTCTATTCCTACTTCGACAGCAAGGACACGCTCCTGCTGATGATCCTTGGGGAAGTGGACAGCACCATGCGCGAGGTGCTCGACGCCGTCCCGACCGCAATCCGAGCCGACCCGCTCAAGAACCTGCACTGGGTGATCGAAGCCCACATACGACTCACCGAGGTCATGCAGCCATGGTTCGTCTTCGTCTACATGGAAGCCAAATCCTTCCCACCCTCCGCACGCCTGGCCGCAATCAACAGCGAAAGGCTGGTAGAAGGTGTTCTGGAGGAAATCATCGAGAGCGGCCGCGCAGCGGGTCGGTTTGCGGTCGACGATCCGGTCCTGACCGCATCACTGATCAAGCCGCTCCTTCAGGATTGGTACGTGAAGCGCTCAAAATATCGCCGGCGGAACATCAGTATCGACCGCTATATCCAGCGCGTCACCGCGATCGTGGAAGCCGCTGTCGAGTTAAGGGGCTGCGTTTCAGTCGGGACGGCCAACCAGTGATCGGCTCCTGGACGGATCCATATGGGCGCCCTTGCGGCCGGTCGTTACCGTCGTAGACGGTGTGGAGCCTGGAGTTCAGTCCGCCCGATACGACGGGGAACATCCCCTTTTTCAACAGGCTCGCCGCAGTGCGGTGGGCCTCCGGATGCCCGGAACGGTATGACGTCGGCAGGTGTGCGCTTGTATTCCTCAAGCGCGGCCGCCTCTATGAGCAGGTCTATAGCGATACGCGCTTCCATGCTCGTTTCATCGGCCCCGGAAAGATGGTCTAGCGCGCGCTCAAGATGCGCACGAGCGGCGGAAAAGTTGCTTGGTTTCATAGTCCCTCGTCTTCCCGCCCAGGGCGAAGTGTCGAGGGAGCGACTAAACCGAAGGCAAATATCCCCAGCCCAATTTTAGCAAAATGCCACAGAACACAACGCCTACGGCAATCGTTACGATGCGGCGAAACGCCTGCTTCCGGCGCGTTCGTTCGCCGGTCCAATCATAAGGAGATTCGTAATTCATTGAATTGGTTGTGCGGCTTCCCCGGCTTTTGCCGCTTCGGCGGCAAGATACATCGTTGCAAAGGCTACCTGCTGGCGATCCCAACCCGCAGCCACGGCAAGTTCAATCATTTTTGTAAAAGAAGGTTCGATCGCAAACCGACATTCAGCCGCGTAGTCGATATCAGCCAGAGACTTGGTTGGCGCATTGATGCGCACACGTTTTGCCATTGGTCCTCCGAGGAATCCCCCGCCCCGGAACAATAATGAGAATGGCCGTTGCATCGGGCAGGGTCAATAGATCGCCCCGACTCGCTGGCGACTACACAGGAGGCGACCTGTCGCGGGGCTTTCTCCATCTTTCTGCTAGGCCTTGCGTTCGGCTATGCGGTCTAAAGAAGCCGCTCCATGTTGGGCGGCACCGGAAGCGGCGAGCGGTGACTACAACTTGCATGCCGGGCCATGTATGGTGTGGCGACCTTTCAGGCTAACGGGAGACCGCATCGTGAGACGGTATCAGGGGGCTTCGCCTCTATGGCTGCTACTTGTAGGCATCGTCCTGCTGGTGGCGCTCTTCCTCGTCGCACCGTGGTTCTAGATGCGCTCGGGGCGTCACAGCCACGCCATGCCATCCACACCAACCCAACCAAGCCGCACCTGCCCGAATACGGAGCGGTCGTGAACCTCCTGGAGGCCTACCCGGAATGGCCCGCGCCCAACGGCGCCAACCTGCGAGGTCGAGGCCATGATCTGCGAGGCCTCCACCTCGGCCGAGCAACCCGCCAGTCCACCATCCAGGCGATTGCAAGGGCATCCCTTGCCAACTAGCTTGGTGGGCTAACGGACGATTTCGAACCGCGTCCGGCCGCGCTTATACGGTGACCGAACGAAATGATTTCACAGAAGGCAAAATATGCGCTGCGGGCCCTGGTGGCGTTGGCGCGCAAGCACGGAACCGACGAAACTCATTTTATCTCGGACATTGCCGAGCAACAGCGCATTCCCAAGAAGTTCCTGGAGCAAATCCTCCTCGATCTGAAGCACCATGGAATCGTGGTCAGTCGCCGTGGAAAGGCAGGAGGCTATATGCTTCTGAAGAGCCCGGACACGATCACGTTCGGCGAGGTCCTTCGGGTTATCGACGGCCCGCTGGCGCCACTTCCCTGCCTTAGCCGCATGGCTTATCGCCGCTGCGAAGACTGCGCGGAGGAAAAGAGCTGCGAGGTAAGGCGCGTTTTCGCACGCCTGGCGGCCGCCACACGCGACGTGCTCGACGGCACCACCATCGCCGATTGCATCGGCGGCGCCGCGCATGACGATGTTCGCGCCCTGACGGCATAAGGAAACAGGATTTCAGTTTCCGCCTTGAAATTGGAAGGAGAGTGCACTCTATTACACTACTTAATCGATAGGGTATTAGGGCTAACGAATGGAGGTAGCCATGTTGCTCAATCGACGATCAATCCTCTTCGCTTCTGCACTCGCGGCATCGGTCCAGGTCGGCGGACTGGGCTTTGCCTTTGCCGATACCCAGCTACTCAACGTTTCGTACGATCCCACGCGCGAACTCTACAAGGAGTTCAACGCCGCATTTTCCGCGTACTGGAAGGAGAAGACAGGCGAGACCGTGACGATCCAGCAGTCGCATGGCGGCTCCGGCAAGCAGGCGCGGGCCGTCATAGACGGGCTGGAAGCCGACGTGGTCACCCTTGCGCTCGAAGCCGATATCGACGCCATCGCGGAGAATTCCGGCAAGATTCCGCAGGACTGGCGGGGCCGGCTCGAGAACAACAACGCACCCTACACCTCGACCATCGTTTTCCTGGTTCGCAAAGGCAATCCAAAGGGAATCTCGGACTGGAGCGACCTGGTGAAGGACGACGTCCAGGTCATCACGCCCAATCCGAAGACCTCGGGCGGTGCACGCTGGAATTATCTGGCGGCGTGGGCATGGGCCAACGAGGAATTCGGCGGCGACGAGGAAAAGGTCAAGGAATACATAGCCGACCTCTTCAAGCGGGTGCCCGTTCTCGACACGGGTGCGCGCGGTTCATTGACCACTTTCGCGCAGCGTCAGATCGGCGACGTACTCCTGGCGTGGGAGAACGAGGCCTTTCTGGCCGGGGCTGAATTCGGCGACGACCAGTTCGACATCGTGGTCCCACCCTCGTCGATCCTTGCCGAGCCGCCGGTGGCGCTCGTCGACGGCAACGTCGACGCCAAAGGAACGCGCGAGGTCGCACAGGCATATCTCGAATACCTCTATTCGGAAGAAGGGCAGCGGCTGGCCGCCAAGCACTTCTACAGACCTGCCAAACGCGACCTCGTGCCTGCGGAGGAGCTTTCGGCCCTGCCGGATATCGACCTGGTCTCGATAGACGATCCGCTGTTCGGCGGCTGGGCGAAGGCGCAACCCTACCACTTCGGCGATGGCGGCATCTTCGACCAGATATACCGCCCCGGCACGTCGAACTGAGGCAGTCCCCATGAGTTCCCTCGTTGCGACGCAGGGGTGGCAGCTCAGGAGGCCGAGCGTCATCCCCGGTTTCGGGCTGACGCTCGGTTTCACGCTCTTCTATCTCACCCTGATCATTCTCATTCCCCTGTCCGGCGTCGCATGGCGCACGACCGAACTGGGCTGGTCCGAGTTCTGGGCGATCGCGACCGACGAGCGCACGTTGAAGGCGTTGCGGATTTCCTTCGGCACCTCCCTGATCGCGGGGATGGTCAACGTTGTCTTCGGCACGCTCCTGGCGTGGGTTCTGGTTCGTTATCGTTTCCCGGGGCGTCGCATCGTCGACGCCGCCGTGGACTTGCCTTTCGCCCTGCCAACCGCGGTCGCAGGCATCGCGCTTGCCTCGATCTATGCACCCAACGGCTGGATCGGGCAGTTTCTTGCTCCACTCGGCATCAAGGCAGCCTTCACGCCGCTGGGGATCGTCATCGCGCTCGTCTTCATCGGGCTGCCTTTCGTGGTCCGCACCGTGCAGCCGGTGATGGAGGAGATCGATCGCGAGGTCGAGGAGGCAGCCGCCACGCTGGGCGCCAACCGCTTCCAGACGATCCGCCGCGTGATCCTGCCCGGGCTCGCCCCCGCCGTGTTGACGGGCTTCGCGCTCGCTTTCGCACGCGCTGTCGGTGAATACGGCTCGGTGATCTTCATCGCCGGCAACATCCCCTACGTGTCGGAGATCGCGCCGCTTCTGATCGTCATCCGGCTGGAAGAATTCAACTACGCAGGCGCGACGGCGATCGCAGCGGTCATGCTGGTCATCTCCTTCGCCATGCTGTTCGCCATCAACCTCATTCAGGCGTGGAGCCGCAGGAGATACGGCTATGGCGGTTGAGCTGATGACGGATATGTCGCGGACAGTCGTATCTTCTCCCGTGCATACGCGCCGCTTCCATCGCCCGACCACGGAAGGTCCCCTCGCGAAGGGTATCCTGATTGCGCTTGCGCTCGGTTTCCTGGCCTCGTTCCTGGTGCTGCCGCTGATCGCGGTGTTCATCGAAGCGTTCCGCCGGGGTGCCGGAGAGTTCCTGTTCGCACTCAACGAACCCGACACGCTTGCGGCCATTCGCCTGACGCTGACGGTTGCGGCGATCGCCGTGCCGCTCAACCTCGTCTTCGGCGTTGCGGCCGCGTGGGCGATCGCCAAGTTCGAGTTCAAGGGCAAGGCCTTCCTGACGACGTTGATCGACCTGCCGTTCTCGGTCTCGCCGGTGATCTCCGGCCTCGTCTACGTACTCCTGTTCGGAGCGGGCTCCGTGCTCGGGCCCTGGCTGAAATCCTACGGTATCGAGATCCTGTTCGCCGTGCCGGGCATCGTGCTGGCGACGATATTCGTCACGTTTCCCTTCGTCGCCCGCGAGCTCATTCCGTTGATGCAGGACCAGGGCACCGGAGACGAGGAGGCAGCGCTATCGCTGGGCGCATCCGGCTGGCAGACGTTCCGTCTCGTAACGCTGCCGAACATCAAGTGGGGGCTGCTCTACGGCGTGCTGCTCTGCAATGCCCGTGCGATGGGGGAATTCGGCGCGGTTTCGGTGGTATCCGGGCATATCCGCGGCCTCACCAATACGATGCCGCTGCATGTCGAGATTCTCTACAACGAATACAATTTCGTCGCCGCCTTCGCGGTCTCGACGCTGCTTGCCGGCCTGGCGCTGGTGACGCTCGTCCTCAAATCCTTTCTAGAATACCGCTATGGCGACGAGATCGCCGCCGCGGCCAAGCATTAGGAGCGCCCGCGATGGACGTCTCGATCAAATCCGTACGCAAGGAATTCGACGGCTATCCGGCCCTGCACGACGTTTCGCTCGACATCCGCTCGGGGGAGCTGATCGCACTGCTCGGTCCGTCCGGTTCCGGCAAGACCACGCTGCTGCGCCTGATCGCCGGGCTGGAACGCCCGACAGATGGAGAAGTCTTCTTCGGCGATGAAGACGCCTCCCACCGAACGGTGCAGGAACGCAACGTCGGTTTCGTCTTCCAGCACTATGCGCTGTTCCGGCACATGACGGTCGCCGACAATATCGGCTTCGGGCTCAAGGTACGACCGGGGAAAACACGTCCACAGAAGGACGAAATCCGCCGACGCGCTTCGGAGCTCCTCGACCTTGTCCAACTCTCCGGCCTTGAGAACCGTTATCCGAGCCAGCTTTCCGGAGGCCAGCGCCAGCGGGTCGCGCTCGCACGCGCCCTGGCAATCGAGCCGCGCGTGTTGCTCCTCGACGAGCCGTTCGGCGCACTCGATGCGCAGGTGCGGCGCGAGCTGCGCCGATGGCTGCGCGAAATCCATGAAAGGACCGGCCATACCACCGTGTTCGTCACGCACGATCAGGAGGAGGCGCTGGAGCTGGCCGACCGGGTCGTGGTCATGAGCCAGGGACGCATAGAACAGGTCGGCTCGGCAGACGATGTCTACGATCGCCCCAACTCGCCTTTCGTCTACAGCTTCATAGGCGATTCCAGCACGCTTCCGGTGCGGGTCGAGAATGGCCAGCTATGGCTGCAGGACCGAGCTATCGGCATCGAGGCCCGGGCCACACCGAACGGTCCGGCCACACTTTACTTTCGTCCACACGACATCGAGCTGCTGGGCGGTTGCGGAGGCTGCATCGCAGGCACTGTCGCGACGAGCAGGCGGGTTGCCGGCACGCGCCGGCTCGAACTCGAAATCGGCGGCGCTCGCGACCGTGTGGAGATCGAGCTTCCGGTCGAACATCCGGCGGGCGTCAACGGACGCATCGCCTTCCGGCCCAAACGCTGGAAGGTGTTTCCACAACGAGAAGCACAGCCCGCTCCGGAGGATCCCGGCGACAACCGCCGCGAGAACATCATCGACGAGAGCGAGGTAATGCTGGCCACAACGCTCTAAGCGAGAGTTACACCTGCGGCCTTTGCTGTGGTATCCGTCCCCGTCCCGGTCAGGCGATCAGGCTGACGGGATGTGGAACCGGAGACATGAGCGCCGATGACCTTCGAGCAGGCCGCGATCCTGATTCTTCTCGTCGGCATGCTTGTGGTCTTCGCTCTCGACCGCATCCGCATGGAGCTGGTGGCGCTTTGCGGCCTTGGGCTGGGCGTGGCGCTGGGATTGGTCGGGCCGACACAGGCCTTTTCGGGATTTTCCAATCCGGCCTTCATAACAGTTGTCGAGATCCTGCTGATCGTGCAGATCCTCGGGCGTTCGGGGCTCCTCGATCCACTGGCCCGACGCATCAGCCGCACCGCAAGCACCGAGATCGGAGTTGTGGCTGTCCTGTGCTCGGTGACGGCAGTCCTTTCAGTATTCATGAACAACATCGGCGCACTGGCGCTGATGATCCCGGTCGTCACGAGAGTGTGCGAGGTGAACGGCTTCGCTCCCCGCCGCGTGCTGATGCCCGTCAGCTTCGCAGCCCTTCTCGGAGGGCTGTGCTCCGTCATCGGCACGCCTGCCAACCTGATCGTCAGCAATCAACTCGTTGCAGCGACCGGGCAAGGCTTCGCGTTTTTCGACTTTGCTTGGACTGGCATCCCGGCTGCGGTTGCAGGAATCCTTGCCCTCATCGTTTGGTCGGGTCGCACCCTGGCAAGACCTGGCGCCGGACGCGGGCGCCAGCCGCCGCAATCGTTTCGGACCGTCGTCAGCGAAATCCGGATTCCGGCAAGGTCGCGACTCGTGGGGCTGCCTGTGGCCGGGCTGGACCTGACCATTCACGCGATGCGGCGTGCGGGGGCCAATATCTTCCACCACCGAGCGGACACAACCATCCAGGCTGACGACATCCTGCTTGTCGAGATCGGCCTTACCTCGCTCGAATCCTTGCTGGCCGATGGTACGGCAATTCTGCCGGGTGCTGCTCTCGATTCCATTGAAACGCAGCGTGTCGAGGCAGTCATCATGCCTGAAAGTACGCTCGTCGGATCACGTGTCGGAACGTTGGAGCTGCTGAGTTCGCGGGGTATCCGGGTGGTTGCGGTAGCGACCCGGACCCATCGGATCGAAGGTTCTCTCGCCGACCTCCAGCTATCGATCGGCGATGTGCTTTATCTGTCGGGCGATCAGGAAACCATCGACGAGGCCATCGATGAAGCCGACATCCTGCCCCTGTGGTCGAAACCGCGAGGCGAGGCGAAGGACGTCCGCTGGCCGCCGGCCCTGGCCTTCGCAGGAGGTGTCGCCCTTGCGGCCTTCGGCTTCGCGCCGCCGGAGATCGCTTTCGGTCTGGTGGTCATCGCTCTTGCCAGCCTGGGAAACCTCAACCTGCGCAAGGGTCTGGCCGAGCTCGACTGGCCAATCCTGCTGATGCTTGCGACCATGATTCCGCTTGGCCAGGCCGTCGAAACGACCGGGGCAGCAGCCATGCTCGCCGAACGCCTCGTGTCCGTCCTGCCTTCGGACAGCCCTATCGTCCTTGCCACTGCCTTGATGGGAATTGCGGTTGTCGTCACGCCCTTCGTCAATAACGCCTCGACGGCAGTGGTGCTTGGTCCCATCGCCCTGGGCATCGCTGCCGCTTCAAACGTTTCGCCGGAATTGCTCCTTATCGCTGTTGCCGTCGGTGCCTCTATCGACTTCCTCACCCCGATTGGCCACCACAACAACACCATCGTGATGGGCCTTGCGGGCTACCGGTTCGGAGAATTCCTCAAGGCGGGATGGCCGGTCACGATCGCAGCGACGGCAGCGGCGGCGCTTGCTATGTGGGTCTGGTGGGCATGACGGCGGAAATCGGCGCAGCTATCTGATCGTTGCCCGGCGATACCGGCGGTCCCGCCCGCTCACCTCGCGTGCCCCTGAAACGCCGGGTTAACAAGTCGGTTAACGAACGCTTAGGGCGGTCATGGCAATGCTAGCGACGTGGCGGGCAACCTCACGAACGAGGACAAGATGACCGCGAAACCCGGAAGCAAACCCAAAGATACGTCCAGGACCCAGAACCAGGGCACCAACGTAAACCTGTTTGACCCGTTCGAACGAATTTTCAGGCACCGGAGCTGGATAGACTCCTATGCCGGTTTTGCAGAAGTGTCGGATTTCAGTGCCTTTTCCGACGCTGGCAGAGAACTGAAAGAACGGAAATAGAAGCCCTCGCCGATGCGAGGCATAAGCGCCCCACCCAGCAACCAGACGCCGCGCAAAACGCACCAGCCCGCCTGAGAGGCGTGCTGGCGTCGTTTCGAACGTAACTGGTGCTTCCGCAAAAGTCGGTAGCGAACTCGTACGCCTGTGGCCCTGGATACGAAAATCCGCCTCACCATCGACCTTCAATCCACAAACATGGACGATAAACTCGAGAGGCCACTAACCCTCGCTTGCCCCACAGCACGGCACATGCCAAGCAGCCGGTACGCCGGATGGGCAACGGCCCAGTCCTGCCCAATTGAGGCGGAACGACATCAGCCACTCCTCGGCGGTAGTTAAGAGACCGGTCCATGGCGCAGAACATCTATGACAACGCCGACTTCTTCGGCGGTTATTCGCAACTTCCGCGGCAGACTCACGGGCTCGCGGGCGCGCCCGAATGGCCCGTGGGGCGGGACATGATTCCGGACCTTTCGGGCAAGCGCGCCATCGATCTCGGTTGCGGTTTCGGCTGGGTTTCCCGCTGGATGCGGGAAAACGGAGCCGCCAGCGTGCGCGGCTATGACGTTTCGAGCAACATGATTGCCCGGGCCCGCGAGGATACGGACGATGCCCTCATCGAGTATGTCATTGCCGACCTTGAGACGCTGGAATTGCCGGAAGCATCATGCGATTTCGCGTTCAGCTCCCTGACGTTCCACTACATCGAGAATTTCGTGCGCCTTGCGCGAACGGTGCATGGCGCTCTGACCCCCGGATCATGGTTCGTGTTCACCATAGAACATCCGATCTTCATGGCTGCCGCACACCCGCACTGGACCGAGGACGAGGACGGCCGCAAGACCTGGCCCGTCAATCGCTACGCCATCGAGGGCGAAAGGCGGACCGACTGGTTCACCAAGGGCGTGGTGAAGCATCACCGGACCATGGCGACAACCCTGAACACGCTGATCGAAGCAGGCTTTTCGATCCACCGGGTTTCCGAATTCGCCCCCTCGGCGGAGCAGGTCAGGAAACAGCCGGAGCTGGCCGAGGAACTCGAACGCCCGATGATCCTGATGATCGCCGCGCAGCGCTGAGCAATTCAGCAAACCTCAGCACGAACAGTGGCCGTGCCCGCCGAGGATGAACGGTTCTTCGAAGGGGCGGCGTGCGACTTCCATCTCGCGCCCACCCAGATAGACGGCGAGAGGCTGCAGGAGCGTCGTGCCCTGCCGCGTCTCGCCCACGACGTCGGCAAAGACGTAGTCGCTCTTGACCTGACGCAGGACGGTGATGTCGGCAGGCGCGCCGGCACCGAGATGCCCGAGCTGCGGCTGCCGAATCGCGAGCGCAGGACGATTGGACGACATGCCGATGACCTGCGGAAGCGTCAGGCCGCAATTGAGCAGCTTGCTCATCGTGTGCAGGAGATCATAGCCGGGGCCCTCGACCGCGATCACATGCACGTCCGAGGAGATCAGGTCCGGCAGGAAACCGTCCTTCAGCGCGGCTTCGGCGGTATCGTAGCCGAACGCGCCCATGCCGTGCGCGATATCGAACAGCACGCCGCGCTCGCGCGCATCCAGCAGCGCCTTCATCACCTTGCCGTCCGGCCCGAGCGCGGAGTTCGGCTCCGGCCGGTAGCAATGGGTGAGGATGTCTCCGGGCCGCAGCATGGACACGACATCGGCGTAGCTCGGCGGCGCGGTTCCGATATGGGTCATCAGCGGCAGGCCGACGGCGTCGGCCGCCTCGAGTGCGAGCTCCAGCGCGCCAAGGCCCAGTTCGCCCGTCACCGGACCGCCGATCCGCACCTTGACGCCGACGATACGGTCGCGGTTTGCCTCGACCTTGGCAACACAGCGATCGACCGGCAGCATCTCGCGCAACGTTGCCTCGCCGATGAACAGTCCCTTGTCGAAACCGAAGATACCGGGGAACGAGATGTTGAGGAACGCGAAGATCCGATAGGGCGAATGCGACATCACAT